>NZ_PSVI01000021.1:0-55570 GCF_002931415.1 Rathayibacter sp. AY1E8 | reverse complement strand
CGACCGGGGCCGCCCTATCCTTGACGAGTGAAGCCACAGGAGCCGGCGGGCGTCGGACGCGCGGAGCGCACGCTCGCCTACATGTTCATCGCGATCATCGTCGTGACGGTCCTCGCGTTCCTCGCGATCCTGGTCGCCCCCGCGCTCGGGATCCGCGAGTACGCCGGCCCGTTCTGGCAGTTCGTCTTCGCCGTGCCGCTGGTGGGTCTGCCGATCGCGTTCCTCATGATGATCGCGATGCTCATCGTGGGGGTCCGGCGCCGCCGCGCGCAGTCCTGATCGGACGCGCTCTCCTCCTGCCGCACCACCTCCGATCCGGCGTTCCCCGCCGCCGAGCCGACACCGAGCGCCCGGACAACCGACTCCCAGACTCCGTACAGCCGACGGCCAGATACTGTCCTGCATGGACGGACCCCGCATTCTCATCGTCGACGACGAGCCCAACATCAGAGACCTGCTCACCACGAGCCTCCGCTTCGCCGGCTTCGCCGTGCGTGCGGTCGGCAACGGGGCCCAGGCCATCTCGGCGGTCCTCGAGGAGGAGCCGGACCTGATCATCCTCGACGTGATGCTCCCGGACATGAACGGATTCGGTGTGACCAAGCGCCTCCGCTCGGCCGGGTACACCTCCCCCATCCTCTTCCTCACGGCGAAGGACGACACCGAGGACAAGATCACGGGCCTCACCGTCGGCGGTGACGACTACGTCACGAAGCCGTTCAGCCTCGACGAGATCGTCGCGCGCATCAAGGCGATCCTCCGCCGCACCATGCACGCCGAGGAGGACGCGGTCATCCGGGCCGGCGAGCTGACCATGGACCAGGACACGCACGAGGTCCTCGTCGGCGACGAGCCGGTGGAGCTCAGCCCCACCGAGTTCAAGCTGCTCCGCTACCTGATGCTCAACCCGAACCGGGTGCTCAGCAAGGCGCAGATCCTCGACCACGTGTGGGAGTACGACTTCAACGGCGATGCGGGCATCGTCGAGTCCTACATCTCGTACCTGCGACGTAAGCTCGACACGCATTCGGAGGAATCGCTCATCCAGACCAAGCGAGGATTCGGATACATGCTGAAGGTCGCGAAGGCCTAGCCTCCGCCACCTCGGCGCCACCTCCCGCCGGAGGCGCGGCGCCCGCCGATCCCGAGGGAGTTCCACCGCCATGCACCAGGGTCTGGCCGAGCGGTGGAACTCCATCTCGTTGCGCACGAAGATCACCGCGGTCACGGTCCTCCTGCTCACGCTGGGACTCCTCGTCTCGGGGATCGGGACGATGACGATGCTGAAGCCGCAGCTCGTCGCCCAGCTCGACGCACAGCTGGCCGACCAGGTCCAGCGGACGGCGAGCGACCTCTCCGTCAACGACTTGGCCGCGATCGACGAGTCCAAGGCCGATTTCGGCGCCGTCTACGACCAGTACGGCACGCTCGACAACACGAACGCGTCCGGCGCGGCCGACCCCGCCTTCCCGCAGACCTTCACCCTCGAGCAGGCGCTGCAGGGCGGCGACAAGCCGATGGAGATCTGGAGCTCCAACGGCAAGGTCGAGTACCACGTCATGTCGACGGTGTTCACGAGGGGCACCGAGTACCAGACGCTCCTGCTCGCGGTGTCGACCCGCAGCGTCGACGTCATCATGACGACGTACCTCACGATCTTCCTCGGCTTCGGAGTCGCGATCGTCGTGATCGGCGCACTCCTCACCCGCCTGCTGGTCACCACCACCTTCGCCCCGCTGCGCGAGGTCGAGCAGACCGCCGCCGCCATCGCCGACGGCGACTTCAGCCAGCGCCTGGACGGCACGACACCCAACACCGAGGTCGGACGCCTCAACCGCTCGCTGAACGCGATGCTCGGGCGGATCGACTCCGCCTTCCGCGACCGCGCCCGCACGATCGACCAGATGCGCCGCTTCGTCGGCGATGCCAGCCACGAGCTGCGAACGCCGCTGGTCTCGGTCCGCGGCTACGCCGAGCTTTACCGGATGGGCGCTCTGCAGACGCCCGAGGCCGTCGGCCAGGCGATGGAGCGCATCGAGAAGGAGGCGATCCGGATGGGCGGCCTGGTCGAGGACCTCCTCGAGCTCGCCCGCCTCGACGAGACGAAGCCTCTCGCACTCGCGCCCGTCGATCTGATGCCGCTCGCCCGCGACGCCGCGATGGACGCGATGGCCTCCTGGCCCGACCGCGACTTCGGCGTCGAGACCCGCGACGACACCCCCGTGGAGACGCCCGCGCTCGAGCCCGACGAGGCCGGCGCCTCCGCCACGCAGACCATGGAGCTGACGAACCCCGGGCTCACCGGCCCGATCGCCGCGGCAGGAGCGAGGCTCGCCCGATTCCGCCGGCGTCCGCGCCGGGTCAACGCCGAGGAGATCGCCGCCGGCACCGCCACCGCCCCCGAGGAGCCGGGCGTGCCGGCGATGGTGATGGCGGAGGAGAACAAGATCCGCCAGGTCCTGACGAACCTGATCGGCAACGCCGTCCGCTACACGCCCGAGGACACTCCGATCGAGATCGGCGTCGCCGTCGACCGCTCCCGCCGCCTCGCCCTGCTGGAGGTCATCGATCACGGCGAGGGCATCCCGCCGCAGATCCGCGAAAAGATCTTCCAGCGCTTCTGGCGCGCGGACACCTCGCGGACCCGCGAGACCGGCGGCAGCGGCCTCGGGCTGGCGATCGTGTCCTCGATCGTCGCCGCGCACAAGGGCCGCGTGGACGTCGTCGAGACGCCGGGCGGAGGCGCGACCTTCCGCGTCGCGCTGCCGCTCTTGACGGTCGGCCAGAACGGCGAGACCTCCCCCGCCTCGGTCTGATCCGCACCGCCGCCCCTCTCCCATCGGGGGGCTCTTCGGTCCGAGCTCTCCCGTCGACGTCCGCGAGCGGCACAGATCGATCCGCTCGAGCGACCGTGACCTCGCCGACCCGGCCCGCACGGCCGCGCACGGCTCACTCTCTCCTCTTGGGGACCAACGGGCGGCGAGCCCGCCCAGACCGCTGGAGATGAGACCCGACGCTCGACGGATGCCGCGTCACCGGATCCTGCGGCATCGCCGTCCGCATCCGTTCGGCCGAAGACATCTCCGCCCTGACCCCGGACGTCGCGACCCGCACCGGCGCCTTCCACGCGCTTCCGGTGCCGGTGTCCGCTGAGGCGACCGAGGCGGCGCGGAGAGCGGTGCCACCGCAGGAGAACCGCCGTTATGGTCGCGGAGCGGATCCAGAACCACCTGCCGGTTCGGTCGCCCGCTGCTCGCTCAGATGCCTCCGGAAACGCCGAAGGCGGCTCCCCCGGAGGGGAACCGCCTTCTGCGTGGTGGGGGGACGGACTAGAAGTCCATGCCTCCGGTGGGGTCGCCGCCCGCGGCGACCGGGTTCTTCTCGGGCTTGTCGGCGACGACGGCCTCCGTAGTGAGGAAGAGACCGGCGATCGACGCCGCGTTCTGCAGAGCGGAGCGCGTGACCTTGACCGGGTCGATGATGCCCGCGGCGATGAGGTCGACGTACTCGCCGGTCGCGGCGTTGAGGCCGTGTCCGGTGGGCAGCTCGCGGACCTTCGCAGCGACGACGCCGGGCTCCATGCCCGCGTTGAGGGCGATCTGCTTGAGCGGGGCGTCGATGGCGACCTTGACGATGTTCGCGCCGGTCGCCTCGTCTCCGACGAGCTCGAGCTTCTCGAAGGCGAGCTTGCCGGCCTGGATGAGGGCGACGCCACCACCGGCGACGATGCCCTCCTCGACGGCGGCCTTCGCGTTGCGGACGGCGTCCTCGATGCGGTGCTTGCGCTCCTTGAGCTCGACCTCGGTCGCCGCTCCGGCCTTGATGACCGCGACGCCGCCGGCGAGCTTCGCGAGGCGCTCCTGGAGCTTCTCGCGGTCGTAGTCGCTGTCGGTGTTCTCGATCTCGCCGCGGATCTGCGCGACGCGACCGGCGATGGCCTCGGCGTCGCCGGCACCCTCGACGATCGTGGTCTCGTCCTTGGTGATGACGACCTTGCGGGCCGAGCCGAGCAGGTCGAGGGTGACGTTCTCGAGCTTGAGGCCGACCTCCTCGGAGATGACCTGGCCGCCGGTGAGGATCGCGATGTCCTGGAGCTGCGCCTTGCGACGGTCGCCGAAGCCGGGGGCCTTGACGGCGACAGACTTGAAGATGCCGCGGATCTTGTTGACGACCAGGGTCGCCAGCGCCTCGCCGTCGACGTCCTCGGCGATGATCAGCAGCTGCTTGCCCGCCTGGATCACCTTGTCGACGACCGGGAGCAGGTCCTTGATGTTCGAGACCTTGGAGTTGACGATGAGGATGTAGGGGTCCTCGAACACCGCCTCCTGGCGGTCGGGGTCGGTCACGAAGTACTGCGACAGGTAGCCCTTGTCGAAGCGCATGCCCTCGGTGAGCTCGAGCTCAGTGCCGAAGGTGTTCGACTCCTCGACGGTGACGACTCCCTCCTTGCCGACCTTGTCGATCGCCTCGGCGATGATCGCGCCGATCTCGGGGTCCGCGGCGGAGATGGAGGCGGTCGCCGCGATCTCCTCCTTGGTCTCGATCGCCTTCGCGCCGGCGATGAGCTCGGCGGTGACGGCCTTGACGGCCTTCTCGATGCCCTTCTTGAGGCTGATCGGGTCGGCGCCGGCCGCGACGTTGCGCAGGCCCTCGCGGACGAGCGCCTGAGCGAGGACGGTCGCGGTGGTGGTTCCGTCGCCGGCGACGTCGTCGGTCTTCTTGGCGACCTCCTTGACGAGCTCGGCGCCGATCTTCTCGTACGGCTCGTCGAGCTCGATCTCCTTGGCGATGGAGACGCCGTCGTTCGTGATGGTGGGAGCGCCCCACTTCTTCTCGAGGACGACGTTGCGGCCGCGCGGGCCGAGGGTCACCTTGACCGCGTCGGCCAGAGTGTTGAGTCCACGCTCGAGGCCGCGGCGGGCTTCTTCGTCAAAAGCAATGATCTTGGCCATGTGTGTTTCTCGTCCCTCCCGGACGTCGTGAAATGTCTGTGCTGGCACTCGACCGGAGCGAGTGCCAAGGTCGATTCTGGCACTCGCGGTGGACGAGTGCAAGCGACCGGCACGCGCTCCGACACGAAGGAGCCGCCGCCCGCACGAGGCGGACGACGGCTCCCGGGAGGCTCGGCGGTCAGGCCGGGCGGACCGATTCGGCCTGGGGGCCCTTCGACCCCGTGCCGACCTCGAACGCGACCTGCTGCCCCTCCTCGAGGACCTTGTACCCCGACATGTCGATCGCGGAGTAGTGGACGAAGACGTCCTGTCCGCCGCCGTCGACCGTGATGAAGCCGTAGCCCTTCTCAGCGTTGAACCACTTGACGGTTCCGTTCGCCATCTCTGTACTCCCCAGTGCTGTGATGCCCGCGGCACGAGCGATGTGCTGGTGCCTGGTCAGGAATACTAATCGGGCTATCGGCCCCGGGAGGGGCTGGAAAGGGCCTCGCGGGGAAGAGTTGCCCGGGATTCAACACGGAGGAAACGTGCCCGTAACAGAGGGCCCCGATCAGCCCTGCTCGGACGCGTAATCGGCCCCCAGGACCACGACGACGGAGCCCGTCTCGACGAAGTCCTGCGAGAGCAGGACGGTCCCCGTTCCGAGCGAGTCGACGAGACCGAGGGCCGCTCCCTCGAGCGCCGGGTCGGTGAAGTAGACGGTCGTGGCGGCGATGTCCTCGGTGTTCGCGTTCGCGACGGTCGGGACGCTCCAGCCGGCCGTCGTCAGGGCGTCGCCGGCGCTGGCGGCGAGTCCGACGGTGGCGGTGCCGTTGAGGATGGCGACGGCGAGCTCGGGATCGAGCGTCGCGGCAGCGGTCGGAGTCGCCTCCGCGGTCGCGGTGGGCGGAGTGAACACGTCTGTGAACTGCACCCGGTCGTCGATGACCAGCAGCCCGATGAAGCCGAGCAGGACGATGACTCCGGTGGCGAGCGCGGCCCAGGCGAGGGCGACGGCGCGGGCGTGAGGGGCCGGCGGCCGGCGGTGGGCGCCGACGCGCGCCTCCGTCGCCGGGACCTCGTCGAAGCGGTCTCTCGGGTGCGTGTTCGACATCGGGGGTACGGCCGGCCTTCCGTTTGTGGACTCGAGCAGCTCGTCTACTCGAGGCGTCGCGAGGCGCGGGCGCCGGCGCGCTGGTCGCGGATGCGCTGCAGCCGCGTGACGAGCATCGGGTCGTGCGCGAGGGCGGCCGGAGAGGCGAGCACCGCGCTGAGCACCTGATAATAGCGGGCGGCCGACAGTCCGAACTGGGAGCGGATGGCGTCGTCCTTGTCCCCGGTGCGGGCCGTCCACTCGCGCTCGAAGGCGAGCACCCGCAGCTCGCGCTCGGACAGACCGGTGCCCGGCCTCGGGTCCGTCGTCCTGCTCATCCCCCCAGGGTAGGCAGGCGCGACGCCACCGCAGGGGAGGCGCTCCGAACGGCTCGTGACCGCGTCGCGGCGTGCCGGCGGGGAGTCTCCTCCAGAGCCCGTGGAGGCGGAATGGAGCCGTCGTCCCGGGGGTTGGACCAGGTGGAGGGGCGCGACCGTCCCCGTACACTGACGAGGATTCCGAGGGAGACCCATGTCGTCGTATTCCGTGAACAAGTCCGACGCCGAGTGGCGCGAGGAGCTCGACCGCGACCAGTACGCGGTCCTGCGCGAAGCGGCCACCGAGCGCCCGTGGACCGGCGAGCTGCTCGACGAGCACCGCTCCGGCCTCTACACCTGTGCCGCCTGCAACGCCGAGCTCTTCAAGAGCGGCACCAAGTTCGACTCCGGCTGCGGCTGGCCGAGCTTCTACGAGTCCGTGAACCCGGACGCGGTCCAGCTGATCGAGGACAGCACCCTCGGCATGGTCCGCACCGAGGTCCGCTGCGCGAACTGCGGATCCCACCTGGGACACGTCTTCCCCGACGGCTTCGGCACGCCCACCGGCGACCGCTACTGCATGAACTCGATCGCCCTGAACTTCCAGGCCGAGGGCGAGTGACCGTGTCCTCCTCCCCCGTGCTCGAGGCCGTCCTCGCGCGCCGATCGCGCTCGAAGGTGACGCCGGAGGCTCCGGGGCACGACGAGATCGCGGCGTTCGTCTCGGCGGCGTCGCGTCTCGCCGATCACAGCTCGCTGCGCCCGTGGCGGGTCATCCAGATCCGCGGCGCCGCCCGCGACCGGGTCGGCCGCAGCTTCGCGGTCGCCTCGGGGGCGAAGAAGGACCCGCGGAAGTACATCGAGAAGACGCACCGCGCCTCCCTGCTGCTGGCCGTCGTGGTCAGCGTCAAGAAGTCGAAGGTGCCGGCCTGGGAGCAGGAGGCCGTCGCCTCGGGCGTCGCCCACCTCCTGAGCCTGCTGCTCGACGAGGCGGGCTGGGGTGTCTTCTGGCGCACCGGCTCCTACACGCGCGACAAGGCCGTGCGGAAGGCGCATCGCCTCGAGAAGGGCGAGGAGCTGCTCGGCTGGCTCTACGTCGGCCGTCCCGACGGGAAGATCGGCGGCCCCAAGCGTCCCGCTCCCGCCGAGCGGCACCTCAGCATCCTCGAACCGTGAGACGCGGCGGGCCCCGATCCGGGCGGATCCGGGGCCCGCGATAGGGTGGCCGGGCGCGCGAGCGCACCTGCCGACGTGGCGCAATTGGTAGCGCACCCGACTTGTAATCGGGCGGTTACGAGTTCAAGTCTCGTCGTCGGCTCTGAAATCGCCGGTCAGGCCCCGTTTCGGCGGGGCCTGACCGAGCGTTGGGCTCGTGAGAGTCATGATTTGGTCATGATTGCTTTGATGACAGCGCCCTTTGACGAGCTCGCTCGACAGCTGTCGTGACCTCGTCGAGGCGATTCGGCCAGAGGTGTGTGTAGGTCGCGAACGTCTCGCGCACGTCCTCATGCCCAAGCATGCTGGCGATCAACAGCGGGTCCGCGCCTGCGGCGATCGCCATGCTCGCGGCAGTATGCCGAAGCTTGTGAGGCGTCAGCCCCGGCATGTCCAGACCTGATCCGAGCATCGCCTTCGCCCATACGCGGTTGCGCCAGTTCGCATCGTGTATTGATGATCCAGTTGAGGTCGCGAACAGCCAATCTTCCGACGCTCGTTCGTTGCCGAGATCCGCGAGCTCATCGCACAGAAATGTCGGCACCGGAACAACCCGGCGCTCCGAAGTCTTGGGCAGCCCTAGCACCCGCTCGCCCTGCACACCCTTCGTCCACGTGCGATCGACGCGCAGTCGCTTCTCCGCGCGGGAGAAGTCACCGACGCGCAACGCAAGCGCCTCGTTGATACGAAGCCCTACGTAGGCGAGCGTGAGGACGAGAACGCGATCAGTCGCTCGACCGCTCGCCTCCTCCGCAGCGACCGCGAGCGCTTCGACCTCCTCGAAGTCGAGGAACACACGATCATCGGCATGCGTCGAGGCGCGTGCGAGTTCGATCCCTCGGGCGGGGTTCGTAGAAATCCAGCCTTGATCGGCAGCAAAGCCGCACACCGCCGAGAAGACGGTGTGGAGGCGCCGCACAGAAGCTGCAGCGAGCGACGAGCGATCGCGCTCGTCGAGAAATACAGCCGGGGCGTCTCCGCGCTCGAGAGCTGTGACCCACTCCTCTACCTCGTGGCGCTTGATCGAAGCGAGACGGCGACCTCCCCACTGCGGCAGAACGTACGTGCGGAGATCTCGCTCGTACGCGTGCCGACTGCTCGTCTTGATCTTCCGCTTAGAGTCGACCCACTTCTGCGCAACGGATGCGAACAGCTGCTCCCCCAGCGCCGCCGGCCGGTAGGAGCCCTCCCGCGTCTCGTGATCGATGCGGGCGACGAATTCCGCCGCTGACGCCTTCTCCGCGAATGACTTCGATCGCTGCTTCTGACGCCCGTCCGGTTGCGTCTCGTACCAGTCGACGCGCCAGCGCATCCCTCGGCCGAATGTCGGCGTGCGAAACTCGTCGGGCAACCGACGGATGGCTTGCAACTGTCGGGACGTCGGCGCGCGTCGCTCGACGACCACGCCCGCTTCGTCCCGGACGACGTAGTCGTGAACCCAACGGTCGCTGATCCACGCGCGCGCCATCAGATCTGCGTCGTGAGGCTCTGACCATCGAGGTGACGCGCGAGCCAGACGTCGGGGACGTCGACTCCGTAGCTGTCCCGCAGCTCACGCGCGTCGCCTTCGATGATGCGCCGGTACGAGGCGATCGCTTGTCGCGCTTCACCAGTAAGGGGCTGCAGCGCGGCCGCTGAGTGCGCAGCGTGAATCCAGCTTGACGCCTCCGTAATGTCGTTCAGAAGACCGAGCACCCGACGCGCTCGATTCTCTGAGTCGGGCAGGCTCTTCAGCTCGAACTGCAGCCTGAACCACCTCTCGACTTCGAGGTTGGTCAGTGTGCGAGCCATCGTCGGGAGCTCTGCAACCGCGAACGGGTCCTCAAGGTCGAGGAGGAGCTCGAGTGGTGACCGGTTCAGCGCTTCGGCAATTGCCAGCAGCTCCCCAATCGACGGATCACTCTTCCTGCCCAGCTCGATGTTGACGATCGTCGAGCGCGTCACGGCCTCGCTCGGCACGGCATCCGCCAGAGCCTGCGCGTCGCGGAATCCGGCGATCTTGCGGTACTTGGCCACGCGGAGACCGAGACCGGTCTTCTCGTACTTGCGCTGCGGTCGGTCGGTCATGCACCGAGTCTTGCAGATTCTCCGGACGAGGATCGAGCGTCGATGACTAGACCGGTAGTGCGCATAGCGTGAATCACGTGCTAGGTTCTCCTTGGGGCGAGCGTGATCCCCTGTGATCGAGTCTGATTCGCACAGAGGCGATCGCGGCACTGCAACATGATGACAATTTCCAGATCGAACGCGTCAGCGTTCCCCACCGAACGAGGAGCTCATGGATTCACTTACGGCAGACCTCAAGCCGCTGAACACCCCGCAGGAGACCGCCGCCTTTCTCGGGCGGACCGTCTCCGCGCTCGCGAACGATCGCCACACCGGTGCAGGCCTCCCGTTCGTACGGGTGGGTCGATCCATTCGCTACGAGCGGTCAGCGATCGCCGAGTACATCGCTGCGAACAGGTTCATCAGGACGGACGAGCGCGCGGCGTCGTGATCGCACGTTCCGGCAGCACCAGCCGAAGAGGTCCCGAAGGCGAACGCCAGGATCTGTCCCGCCTCTGGTACGCGGACCCCACAGGGGAAGCCGCCGTCCGCAGAATCCTCGAGGCCGACGACTTCATCGTTACCGACCCCGCAGGACACAAGATCTTCCACATTTCGCGCGATGCGTTGTTGAGCGTCGTGCCGATGCTCGACTTCAAACCAAACGCAGCCGCAACGAGCCTCCGCGCCCGTCTCAGAAAGAAAGCCCCCACCAAAGCGGGTGCAACCGCAGGTGAGGGCAACCGGCCCGATCCAACCACTACGAAGGAGAACCAGTGATGAACCCTATCCTCGCACAAGCCACCGACACAGAGCCAGAGCGACGCCGCCGCGTCCCCGTCGCCGCGCTCAGCGGGCAGACATCCAAGGGGCACGAGGTCTACGTATCCGCGGATGCCCACGGTTTGATCTGCTACGGCTCGCGACTCCCCGCGGGGTTGTTGTACTCGACCGTCGCAGGCACCGCGTTCGCCGACGAGCACGGCGCCCCGTGGGTGTTCCTTGGCACATACGAAGTCGAGGGCACGAAGCACGGCACCGCGAACCTGCGGTTGTTGTCGCCGGTCCCCTGCGCCGACTTCGACTGGTGTGTTGGCCACCAGCTGGACGACAGCGCCGGCCTGCTCGAGCCCGACTGGCACGAAGGAGCACGCGAGACGATCGGCACCGTCAACGGCGGGGACGTCACCGCGTACCGGGTGAGCTATGCCGACGAGAATGACGGAAGCGGCACCCTCATCGACCGCACCGCGATCTTCATGCCGGAGACGTTCGACTACGCCCTCGCGAAGACCGAATTGTTGACGATGGCGGACCAGCTCGAGCGCCTGAGCAAGAGCCTCCGCGTCGTGGCGCGCAAGGCGGTGCACGCGTGACACCCGTAGAGATCATCGGCGCCCCTGACGGTCCTGGCCGGTCGCTCCGCAAACTGCGCATGCTCGCAGGTGTCCGTATCAACGACGCCGCGAAAGCCGTCGGCGTGCCCGTGACGTCGCTACACAGAGCCGAGGACGGCGACGACCGCCTGTTGAACGTCCGCGAGGTCTTCCTGCTCTCGGGGCTCTACGCCGAGGCTCTGACGAGGGGCGGCAAGCGGTGACCGCCGCACTCGTCGAGGCACGATGGGCGGGCGGGAGCATCGCGATCGAGCCCGATGAGTACGACGAGGAGATCGTCGTACGTGTCGACGTCCCGGGCCTGACGGTGCCACTGGCACCCGACGAGGCCGTCCGTCTCGCAGTCGAGCTGATAGCTGCCGCGCATCGTGCGGAACACCCAAAGCCGGACGACTGGCTCCTCGAGCAGCCACCATCGACGGCCGCCGCTTCCCTCACAACTAAACATCACTGACCAGGAGGACCGCTCGCAGCGTGGACACGCGGGCGGTCCTTCTCATTTCCCCAGGAAGGGGCAGACGTGACCGACACGACGACAGGCGACGAGAAGCGGCCACCGCGTTTCGAGACCGCCCTAGGGGCGTAGATGGGCGCACAGCTTGTAGGGAGAGCGTTCCACTTCGCTGCAGAGCACGACTTGAAGGCAAACGAGCTGCGGTTACTCATCTGGATGTCGCTCAAAGCGATGGACCAGGACAAGCCTCCTCGCTACTTCGCCGCCCGCGAAGAATCCGCGTACGGACTTGGACGGCTAGTGCCGGACGAGCCGCACCCATTCGATGCCAACGCAGCAGAGGCCACTCTCGACCGGGAGGCAGCATTTCAGCGTGTCAAGATCGCGACCGCCGGACTCGTGAAAGCTGGAGCGATCGAGAGAACCCGACGAGGGCAGGCCGGCAACCGTGCCGAGTACGTGCTCAGTTACGGCCAGCCCATCCAGCCGATTAGGGGTACGCAATCCGTACCCCTGAAGCCTGTGGACAACTCCCCATGGGGTACGTAATGCGTACCCCTGCCAGGTACGTAATGCGTACCCCTCAGGGGTACGGAAAGCGTACCGGCAGGGGTACACCGCCTGTACCCCATAGGAAACAGGAGGAGACACGGAGAAAAAGACTATGAGGAGATACCTAGACCCAGGTGACCATCTCACTTGTCAGACACACCGCCAGAACCCAACCGAGAGGCACGCACCTTGACCCAGACGACCACACCGACTCCGCTTGCAACCCGACTCGCAGCCCTCGAGCAGGAGAACGCGCGGCTGCTCAAAGAGTCCGCGTACTGGCGTCAGCGATCACGGCAGTGGGAGCGCGCTGCGAAAGACCGCGCCGACCGACGTCGAGTAACGCGCGTCGACAGCCACCCACCGATCGACCTATTCGCCGAAAGGACCAACTCATGACAGACCTCACCCCACAGCAGATGAGCCTCGTCCGCGAACTGACGATGACGCTGCTCACGTTCGATGGCAGCGGTGGCGAGATCCGCGACCACCTGACCGGCGTCTTCACCGACCCTGCACTCTCGGCCGAAGACCGAGATCGGATGCCCGAGGTCATCCTCGCGGCGTTCGCCTCCGGGACGTACATCCTTCAGCAGCTTCGGCACCGTCAGGGCTTCGAAGCCGTCGATGCGTTCCTGCAGTTGGCCGCTGCTCAGTGGGCGCTCGGACTGCAACGGGGCGCGACCGACCCGCCGGCCTAAGCCACACCCACGCCACCTCCCCTGCCCCCGGGGGGTGGGGGGCAGGGGAACGGCGATCCCGAGGGGATACCGCCCGCGTGTGTGTCCTCTTTTTTTCGTGGCGCCGCCCCCACCAGCCCCCTCCCTCTGGGGGGCGGCGATCCCGGGGGGATTGCGCCAATACCCCTCCGCGTAAAAAAACCGAGAGGACTACAGCCCTTGACTCATCTCATTCCCCCCGGCTCGCTGATCTTGACCCCGCAGGACGCGCGAGCTCTCTACCAAGCGGCCAAGCTCGGTGATCTTCGGCAGCAGTATCGCGTTGGCGATACGGCCATCTACGACCTACTCAGCGCTATCTCTATGGCTGCTTTCACCATTCCTGCCGATGGCGGCAATCTCACGCGGCATACCTCGGCATTCGTGGAACATGGTTTGTGGACGGTCCACCGAGTAGCGATAGCTGCGGGACTGTCCGAACGGAAGGTCCGACTCGACTGTCAGCAGGGTTTCCTGCCGGCAACGAAGCAGGGCAGCAACTGGATCATCGAACAGGCAGAAGCCGATACGTACATCGCCCGAGGGCGAAGAAGGTAGAACTCTCATGGCGCTCACTCAGCTCAACAAGCAGATCGAAGCTATCCGCGCGCGAGCAGCCGATATGACGAAGACGCTCCGAACCACGCAGAGCTCCATCGACAGCGACCCCACGCTCAGTGACCAGGGGAAGCAGGAGACGAAGCAGGCCTATGTGGATCAGACGAGGGAAGCCCTCGCCGACCTCCGCTCGCAGGAGAACGCGCTCGTCAAGGCCAAGACGCAGGAGCTCGAGCGAGCTCTCGACTCGGCAGTCGGTACCGGCGGCGCCGACATCATCGCCTTCCGTGACGCGCAGGACCGTGCTGCACGACTCGAAGAGGAAGACGATGCCGTGAACCTGCTCTCGCAGGCGATCCGCGTGAGCGACAAGAGCCTCGCCTTCGCAGTCTTCCGCACCGGCCTCGACAAGGCCTGGCCTCGCGTTCGCGACGTGTTCCTCACCGAGTACCCGCAGGCTGCGGAGACTGTCGCCGACCTCAGGCAGCTGCAGCAGTACCACGCCAACAGCATCGAGCGAACCCTCACCTACGCCTGGTTCAACTGACCGTCACGGTACCGGCGCACAACAGATGGCTACCAACGCGCGATACGCCAACGGTCATCGACGCCGAGAGCTTCGGACTCGCCTTCTCGCAGCCGGTGCCCGATGCGCGTGGGGTGATTGCCCCTGGCCTGACGACTGGCTCGGCGCCGCTATGGCGCGAGACCTGCACCATCACGACCCGCGCTTCCCCGAAGTTGACGAGATCGTTCCCGTCTCACACGGCGGCTCCCCGCTCACCCGTGAGAACACCCGGCTTCTTCACCGCCTCTGTAATCAGCAGCGGGGCGCCGACCGGCCCGCTCGATCTGCTGCCGCACCCAGCCGCCCACCGATCACCGCATCCAGCGGCTGGGGACCCTCGCAGGGGTAGGGCAGGAGTCCCCCTCCCCTGAGGGACGGCGATCCCGAGGGAGTACCGCCCATACACCCACAGCGTTTTTTCCACAGACCAGAGGAGGCCTCACATGGCCGGATTACGAGCCGCGGAACTGGAAGTCCTCTTCACCGCGAACACCGACGACGTTGCCAAGGCCGAGAAGGACGTGAAGACGGCCGGCGACCGCATCGAGAAGCAGAAGGCCACCAAGAAGGTCGACGCGGACGCGAGGCCGGCTCTCGAGGGCATGGAGCGCGTCGAGCAGGCGGCTCGGAAGATCGTCTCCGCGAAGACCATCGCCACGGTCGACGCGAACATCGACAAGGCAGAAGCGGCAACGGAAGCGGTCAGGGATCGCCTCGACTATCTGCGGTCTGTGGAGACGGATCTCGAGGTGAAGGCGGACATCAGCCGCGCCGAGGCGAACCTGCAGCGCATGCAGCGCGAGCTCGACGCTCTCCGCTCCGCGCGCACGAAGATCGACATCGAGGTCGACACGTCAGGCGCCGAGCAGGCGGCCTCCGGTCTCGCCGATACGGTCGGCGATTCCGGGCAG
Source organism: Rathayibacter sp. AY1E8 (assembly GCF_002931415.1). Classification (NCBI taxonomy): domain Bacteria; kingdom Bacillati; phylum Actinomycetota; class Actinomycetes; order Micrococcales; family Microbacteriaceae; genus Rathayibacter; species Rathayibacter sp. AY1E8. The sequence continues at coordinate 40,809 of NZ_PSVI01000021.1, read as the reverse complement.
GACGCCGGCGCGAAGTTCAGCGGCAGCGTCATCGCCGCTCTCGCAGCAATTCCGGTCGCGGGGTCAGTCATCGGCATCGGCGTCGCGATCGGCCAAGCGCTCTCGGACGGCGTGAAGGACGGCCTGCAGCAGGAGGTCGGCCGGGACCGCCTGCAGGCTCTGACGGGCATCAGCGAGCAGGACGCAGCACGTCTTGGCAGGACAGCGTCGGAGGCCTACGTGAACGGCTTCGGCGAGTCCATCGAAGCGAACATGGACACGACCCGTCTAGGCCTCCAGTTCGATCTCATCGACCCGGAGGCGACAAACCGTGACGCGCAGAAAGTCGTTGAGGGCCTCAGTGGCATCGCCGACGTACTGAGCGAGGACGTGCAGCCGGTCGCCGTGGCGACGACCCAGCTCCTCCGTTCCGGCCTCGCGAAGTCCTCGCAGGAGGCATTCGACATCCTCGCGGCCGGCGCCCGCAACGGCATCAACGCCAGCGAGGACATGCTCGACACGTTCATCGAGTACCCGGTCGTACTCGCGAAGCTCGGTCTCTCGGGCGAGGAGGCACTCGGCCTCATCAACCAGGGCCTGAAGGATGGCGCGCGTAACAGCGACCTCGTCGCCGACGCGCTCAAGGAAGTCCAGATCCGTGCCACGGACGGGTCTACCGCCAGCGCCGAGGGCTACAAGCTCATCGGCCTGAACGCTGAAGAGATGACCGCCAAGATCGCAGCCGGCGGAGAGGGCGCCAAGGAGGGCCTGCAGCAGATCCTCACCGGGCTCCGCGACATGGAAGACCCGCTGCAGCGGAACCTCGCCGCGGTCGCGCTCTTCGGCCCGAAGGCCGAAGACCTGGGTGATGCGCTGTTCGCGCTGGACCTCTCGACCGCAGTCGCGCAGCTCGACGGCGTGACAGGGTCGGCGCAGAAGATGTTCGACACTCTCGCGAGCAACGACGCGTCGAAGATCGAGGGAGCCCTCCGCAGTATCGAGGTCGCCTCGAACGGTGTGAAGGGTGCTCTGGCTGCAGCGTTCGGTGAGGGTCTGGGTGAGCTCGCGACGTTCGTGACGGAGAACCGCGGGCCTGTGCTGCAGTTCCTGTCGGACATGGTGAACGGAGCGATCGACTTCGGGCAGTCGATCATCGAGTCCGCTGCGGGTGGTACGGAGGCGTTCGGCGAGTTCGTCGCTGGTCCCGGACGTGACGCGGTCCTGCTGATCGCGAATCTGATGCACCTGCTCGGGCAGGACACGACCGAGATCGAGGATCTGGCGTCCGACATGGACGTTTTCGACGAGAAGGCGGAGTCCGCTGCAGGGAACATCCGCGGGCTGAGCGACAATCTCGAGAACGGTCGCGGCAAGTTCAACGAGTTCTTCGACCCGCAGATCGACCTCGGCTTCCTCAACGACAAGACCATGGCGCTCGCGTCGGCGATCGACGCGGTCGGCTACTCGGCCGACGGCTCGAAGATCGCCCTCGACGGGGTCGACCTCGCGAACCTCTCCGCATCCGAGTCGGGGGCGACGCTCGAGCAGCAGGTCCGCAACTCCATCTCCGCGATGTCGGAGGAGGTCGCTGCGGCCGGCGCTGCAGGCGAGTCGCAGGAGCAGCTCGCAGGCCGCTACGACACGGCGACGAACGCGCTCGTCGGGCAGCTCGTGCAGATGGGTCTCACCGAGGAGCAGGCGCGCGACCTGATCGGGACGATCAACCAGACGCCCGGCCAGAAGAGCACCTACTTCGACTCGAACGCGAATCAGCAGCGCGGCAACGTGGAGCTGCTAGGCAACGCGATCGTCACCCTGCCCGACGGCTCGGTGATCGTCACCGCGGACACTGCCACAGCGACGGCCAAGATCGACCAGTTCGTCCGGGATCTCAACAACATCCCAGGCCGTCGCGACGTCGTCATCAACCAGGTGGTGCAGACCACCGGCGCCGACCGTGGCGCTGTTGCCGCTGCATACAAGGCCGACGGCGGCGTCATGGAGTTCTTCGCGCAGGGCGGCATGCGAGGCCTCACTCCCATGCAGCCGATCGCGCAGATGGTTCCCGCGTCGACGTGGCGTGTGGTAGGTGACCGGTCGGACGTCCCCGAGGCGTACATCCCGCTCGACGGTTCGCCGCGGTCGATGGCGATCCTCGCCGAGACGATGCGTCGCATGGGCGTTGAGGCGATGTCGGAAGGCGGAACCACCACTGTCGCAACGCAACGGCCGCCAGCCACTGACCGACCCGTGTACATGGATGGGGGCGCTCTCTTCGGCGTTATCCGGGAGGTGGCAGATGGAACGGCGAGGTTGATCGTTGCCGACGCTCTCGACCGGCGCACGCAGGACGCCCAGCGGGGCAAGTGGAGATGACCCCGTGACACCCGGCCGCGCCTCATCAGCACCACTTCGCGCCCACAGCTACGACCCAACTCGGGCGGTGAGGGACATCCAGCGCAAGCCCAACCACGGGATCGCACTCTTCGACAGCTGACGCCTGCACCCTATCTGCTGCCTCAACGCACGCCCCCTAAGAAGCAAGAAAGTTCGAGGAACATTCATGTCCATTCCATGCGGTAACCCTGCCCACAAGACGCACCCTGGTCCCCCGGACGCTGACGCTATAGAGTGCGGTGACGCCCGCCACCAGGGACTCCTCGCCGTGGAAGGACCACTCGCTTTGACCTACGTTGGCACAGCCGCAGAAAGCGCTTCGATCGTCGTGCGTGGGTATTTTGATGTCGAGATGTTCACGCCCCGGTGGTTCTTGGACCGAAAATTGATTGGGCAGGCCGAGTACGACAATCAGTCAATCGAAGTCTTCGGACCAGAAATTCGCGGCTTTATCTTGGATTGGCTGAGCTTCTCTGTGGAAGCAGAAACAATGCAATTTCAAACCGCGAATCCGGAAGAGTTTTTTCGCCTTCGAGATGCTGCGATGGGAACTCTTCGGCTTCTCGAAGACGTCGAAGTATCGGCCGTGGGCTTGAATCATGAGCATCACTTGTATGTAAGCAGTGAAGAAGATTTGCATGCCGTCGGCTATACCTTAGTCCCAAAAAAGCCCTGGTCTAATCTCGTTCCGGACTCGAAAATGCTTTCTCTCATCATCCGAGGAACACCCGTAGAAGGTTACTCCGGATACAACCAGGTGAAGGTAGAGCCTTCGAATCTATTTGGCGACGCTATCTACGTCAGCAACAATGAGCACTTCTCCTTAAGAGGAGACGAGGCAATTGACGTCATGGATAACGACCCCTACGCCTCGCCAACATCCGAGAAACGATTGCTAGCTATCAGAATTCTTGGCGATGAATGGACTGACTCACTTCAGCGTGTCGAAGACCGCGCGATCGGAGTCTGCAACCTATCTCGAGAGGTCGAACTATGACAAGTGCGACGCTCCTTCCGACTCAACAAAAGGCAGAGAGATCCGGCACCACCAGCCAGAAGCTCGTCCGTTCAGCGAGACAGTTCAAATCCACACGGACGCGAACCTCCGCGCTTCGCGAATTGCCAGAACAGCCGGGAGCGGAAACTGGGTCGCAAAATGTTCGGTCAACGCTTGCTATGACTAGGCAAAGAAGCGCGGATCGGGCATCAACTTCTTTCAACGGCCACCGCGTGGACGGCATGTTGAGGTGGGTGGGACGTGTAACAGACGTCTACGAAGGAGGCTTCACAGCCTCACTCACAAGCGACGAAGCGAAGCCGACAGATTTCTACGCTGACTTCCCGAGCGATGTCATTGCCGATTACGAAGACATTGATCTCGATGACGTTGTGTATGTCGCCGTGAGGACGGTGCGAAGCGCGAACGGCCGCCTTAGTCAGACTCATGCTGTTCGCCTTCAGCGGCTTGGGGTTTTGCCCCAATCCGTCCTCGATGCAGCTCGCGAAGAGGGTCGCAGCATGGCGCTCGAGTGGGCAGCGCTTGCCGGCGAGTAGCGCCCCGGCAACTGACGAGTTCGAGGTATCGATCTTCGGCCCAGGCATAGGAGAGGCGATCGCGGTACACCTCGGGGGTGGAGACTGGATCACCGTCGATTCCTGCCGAAATCAGCGAACAGGCGAGCATGTACTGCTCGACTACTTCGGCGATATCGGTGTTGACGTCGGCGAGGCCGTAAAATGCGTCGTAGGAACCCACGCTCACGATGACCATATTTCAGGGATCGCAAGACTATATGAAAAGGCTGCATCTGCAACCTACGTCACCTCTTCTGCTTTCACGATGGAAGAGTTCGCAGCTACCGTGGCCCTGGACCGGAGGCTTGCTTCAGATCTGCGGCGAACAATCTATCAGGAATACCTGACCGTCTTCGCTGAAGCGAAGCGTCGCCAGGCGGAAGGTATGTTTCGGCCGGTGCATTTCGCGATAGAACAAAGGGTTATATTCGCGCGTCCGGCGACGGAGAGGCTGCCGGAGGCCTTGGTGCTTGCGCTTTCTCCATCGGACGAGTCCCTCCTTCGTGCGCAAACACGCTTGGCTAGTCGCTTTCCAAGCCTCGACGGTGCGACGCGACCCCTGCACATAGACCCCAATGAGTGCTCGGTCGCCCTTTGGGTCCAATTTGGGGCCAATGCGGCCTTACTTGGAGCGGACTTATCCAAAGGTCCGGACCGGTGCGGCTGGCAAGCTGTCGTCGCGACGCATTCGCCCCCTAGCAAGGCTTCACTTTATAAAGTTGCGCACCACGGTTCACCGACAGGTGATCTCGAGGCCGTCTGGACATCTTTGCTCGATGCTGATGTCCTTGCGATGGTGGCGCCATTCCGCGGTGGCCGACGTCCACTCCCTGGTGACGACGACGTAGAACGGCTCAAATCAAGAGCGGGATCTCTCTTTGCCACCGCCTCATCCCAAGCTCCTGCGATGCCATCCGCAGTCCGGAGGAACGCAGCTGCCCTCACGGGACTCGGAGCGACTGTGCGGGAGCAGGCAGGAATTCCTGGTCATCTTCAGGCGCGCCGCTTGACCGACGAGGTCGCGTGGCGGGTGTTGGCGAACCGTCCTGCCTTGCAACACTGAAGCCAAGCCGATTGAAGACAAGGGCTTGGCAAGAAACACATGAGCGCTTAGTAGGCGGGTGCAACCTTCGCGTGATGGTAGTCCGACGACGGCCATACATCCAAGCCTTTCCTCGAAGGTATCGCGCTACGCAGGCTTCGGTTGCGGCCGTCCTTTGGTCAAGCAGGTACTCCTGACGAGCAGATAACGCGTCGGAGTGCCGCTCAGGCCACCTCTGACGACGCGGAAGCTGCATTTCGAGATGTCGCATGCCGCCTCCTCAACGAAGGCGCATCCATCCGCTATCTCGCAGGCGCTGCCACGATTTTCACCACGACCGTGCAGAAGTGGAAGAGCGGCGGGTAGCCCGGCGAGAGCACGAGCAATCCGCGCGTGACGCGAGGGCTACGTTTCGCGCCAAGCCGAATAAGCGCTGGCCTTGAACGGCAAACTGGGCGCATGAGTGACTTCGAGCATCACCTAGTCCTGGTCACCCGTCTCTGGGCCGACGCGCCGATTGTCTTCGGGATCTACGCCACACGCGAGGACGCCGAGGCGACGGTCGCAGAGGTGAGCTCTGCCGGACCAAGCCCGGACGAGTACCGCCACGAGATATGGCGGGACGGCCAGAGGGTCGGCTAGAACTCGACGCAGACGCTGCCAGCATCAGCTCCGTGGTCCGGACCCACAGGAGACAGACCGCGATACGTACGCGAGTCAGATGCCGCGCCTGTACGGGCGCGATCGGCGCGGACGCGCGGGTCAACGACGAGCTCCCTAGCGGGGAGGCCCGTGCGGGTCGAGGCCGTGCATGAACGGTCGAAGATCTTCCGCGGACGGCGGCGGAATGACCGGCACGAGGTGGTCCGGGTGCTGCAGGGGGTCGAGCGCGTCCGCACGGCCACGGGCCCATCGCAGCCACTCGCGGAGATCCTTGGGCGCAGCGGCCAGCACCTTCCGCTCCGCCGCATCGACGTAGGCGCGGAGCTCCTCCGCTTGAGTCCATCGCTCGACCTGCTTCGACAACTCGGCGACGCGAGCAGCCTCCTCGTGCTGTGTGATCGCTTGAGCGTAAATCGCCTCCCATTGAGCCTGCTGCCGTCGGCGGGTTCGCTCCTCCTGCTGCCGGCGCTCCTCAAGCTCCAATTCCGTGATTGCGATAGCGCGCATCAGCTCATCGATCACCAAGCCCATGGGCTTCAGCGGGCGCTTCACCTCACGAAACGGGGTTCCGTCGTGGTCCTGCAGCCGGCCGAAGAGACGGAGCTCGAGACGGCCTGTGGACACGAACTCAGTGGTTCGTCCGCCAATCCATGCCGGGCCGCGACTAGAAGCGCCGTAAGGGATCGGCTTGCCTCCTTGTGCGGAGATCTCGCGGATTTGCACGGCGTAGCGAGCCTCCGCTGCTTGAACGTCGAAGTGAGCGTCCCCGGCCCGCCAGGTGTCGCGTCGCCACTCCTCTGACTGTGCGTGCATCAGCACCTCCCAGCCACGACTCGCCGCATCCTCTATCGCCGCCTCCAAGACGCGGGCGGCGCGAGCCATGTGATCTGGGGTGACGAAGCTGCGTCGCGGGTCCGCGAGGAAAGCTTTGGCGAGAGGATGTCTCACCCGGCCTTCGTCTGCGACCACGGCGTAACCGTGCGGAACGATCTCCTCGAAGACCCCAACGATCTCGACGGCAGCAGTCCTGCTGAAGTACCAGGACCGGCGGAGGATCATCTTCTTCCCGCGCTCCCTGCTGGGGCTCTCGAGGTACTCATCGACGAGGCGCTGATACATGGACTCATCAGCGTCGTCCTCGAGCTCTAGAAGCCCGTCTGCTGCGCGAACTCGGGCGTAAAGCTCGTCCGCCTCAGCACTGGGCAGGCCCTGACTGTCGGCCGCATGCTGCTCGAGCCACTCCCGCCCGGCCGGCGTGATCATGGCACTCCAGCTCGGCCCTCGGCCGAGGACCCTGACGTAGCCACGCGTATCAAGCGCACGTGCCGTGATGCGGTGAGCGAAGCCGTCGGGGTACCACTCCGACGGGCAGCCCTCCTCAACCCAGCGCAGGATCTCGACCTGCTTCTCGTTCAGAGTCGAAGGCAGTCGCGACATCTTCGTAGTCTGGTCGACGCTCACTCCCAGCTGTGTCGGTGGTCGCCGCGACGATCGGCTCATGGGAACCCGCTACGACCCGAACCACCCCGCCCGACCCCGCGAAGTGTCGGTCTACGAACAGGCGTTCCGCAACGTCGGCGACGAGGCACCCTGGCTCCTCGCCTGGCGCGACGGGAAGGTGATGACCAACCCAGACACCGGTCGGTATCTCTACAGCCACGAGGTACCGGGCCAGAGTGGGCGACGGGGCTCGCGAGGCTCGAGGCGCTGACGTCCCCAAAAGCATCCCCGGTCATGATGGAGTCATGATCGCTCTTCATACATCGAGGATTTCGGATGACCTCGGGTGATTTTGGGGTCGGCGAGATCCCCCGGGTTGGCGGTCTTTCCTAGACGCAAATGATCACTCGTGACCTCGGTGATCGAACCTCGATGGGAACGGGCGGTTACGGGTTCAAGTCCCGTCGTCGGCTCAGGAGAGAAGAAGGCCCCGACCGCTGTGTGCGGTCGGGGCCTTCTGCATGCGCGGGGCTCGTGCGCGTCCGGGGCTCAGCCCGCGGCGGCCGGAGTGGGCTCGGAGGAGGCCGGAGCCTCGGTGGAGACCGGGGCGTCGCTGGGAGCGGGGGTCTCGGTCGACGCGGGCGTCTCGGTCGACGCGGGGGCCTCGGTCGAGGCGGGCGTGTCGCTCGGCGCCGGGGTCTCGGAGGAGGTGGGCGCGGGAGTCGCCGACGAGTAGGAGTCGGCGGCGGCCGAGAGCACGAAGGAGCTGAAGGCGTCCGGGTCGGTCAGCGAGCCCGAGTACGCCTCGCCGTTGACCAGGACGGTCGGGGTGCCCGTGACTGCGGGCACGTCCGTGCCGGGCAGCGGACCCGAGGTGGCGCGCTCGGTCGCGGCGCGGACCCAGCTCACGAAGCTCTGGTCGTCGATGCAGGTGTTCACGGCCGCCGTGTCCTCGACGCCGGCCTGCGAGGCGTAATCCTTCAACTGGTCGTCCGAGAGTCCGTCGGTCCCCTCCGCCGGCTGGTTGGCGAACAGCAGGGAGTTGAAGTCGAAGAACGAGTCGGGCGAGCGGTCCGCGACGCACGCGGCGGCGTTGGCCGAGCGCTCCGAGTACTTGGTGCCGTTGGAGCGGGTCGTGAGGATGGCGATCGGGTGGATCTCGACCGTCGCGGCACCGCTGGTCACCCACTCCTTGATCTGGTCGCCGTTGGTCTTCTCGAACTGGCCGCAGTAGGGGCAGAGGTAGTCGAGGTAGACCCGGATGTCGACCGTGCCGGCCGAGGTGTCGAGCGCGCTGGGGGTGGGCGTCCCGTCGGCGGCGACGGCGCCGCTCGTCTGCGCGACCATGTTCTCGCCGATGACGACACCGTCGCTCGCCATGTTCGCCGGGCCCGGGCCCGCGGGGCGGATGCTCGAGGTGACGGCGAAGACCACGATCACGACGACCGCGATCACGACGGCGGCGAGCCCGCCCTGCAGGGCGAAGCGGCTCACGCGGTCGCGGCGCTTCTGCTGCTCGCGCAGGCGGCGCGCCTTCTCTCGGGCGGCCTCTCGTCGCTGGTTCTTCGAGAGACGGTCATTGGCTCCGCCGGTGGTCATGACAAGAACGCTCCGAATGAGAGAGGGGGAAGAAGGGGGTCGCCGGGCGCGACTCGCCGGAATCCTACGCGCGAGCCCTGGGAAACCTCCAAACGACGGATACGCGGTGCCCGACCGACGACTGTCGGCCCCGTGACATACTGTGACGGTTGGTCGGAGTCGCCCACGCGATGATGACCATCACTTCCATTCACTCGGATCGTCCGGCACGTACCTGCCGGTGAAGGAGCAAGAACAATGGCGTCCGTAACTTTCGACCACGCGTCCCGCGTCTACCCCGGGGCCACTCGCGCCTCCGTCGACAAGCTCAACCTCGAGGTGGGCGACGGCGAGTTCCTCGTCCTCGTCGGCCCCTCCGGCTGCGGCAAGTCCACCTCGCTGCGCATGCTCGCCGGCCTCGAAGAGGTCAACGAGGGCCGCATCCTCATCGGCGACCGCAACGTCACGGACGTTCCGCCGAAGGACCGCGACATCGCGATGGTCTTCCAGAACTACGCGCTGTACCCGCACATGTCGGTCGCCGAGAACATGGGCTTCGCGCTCAAGATCGCCGGCGTCAACAAGGACGAGCGCGCCGCGCGGGTCCTCGAGGCCGCGAAGATGCTCGACCTCGAGCCCTACCTGAACCGCAAGCCGAAGGCGCTCTCCGGTGGCCAGCGCCAGCGCGTCGCGATGGGCCGCGCCATCGTCCGCAAGCCCCAGGTCTTCCTCATGGACGAGCCGCTGTCGAACCTCGACGCCAAGCTCCGCGTGTCCACCCGCACCCAGATCGGCACGCTGCAGCGCCGCCTGGGCATCACCACGGTCTACGTCACCCACGACCAGACCGAGGCGCTCACCATGGGCGACCGCATCGCGGTCCTCAAGGACGGCCTCCTCCAGCAGGTCGGCTCGCCCCGCGACCTGTACGAGAACCCGAACAACGTCTTCGTGGCCGGCTTCATCGGCTCGCCCGCGATGAACCTGTTCCACGCGGACGTCACCGACGGCGGCGTCAAGTTCGGCGACACCGTCCTCCCGATCGCCCGCGAGGCGCTCGCGAAGACGAGCCAGAAGGTCGTCACGCTCGGCGTGCGACCCGAGGACGTCACCGTCTCGACCCAGCCCGGCGGACTGCCGATCGAGGTCGACCTCATCGAGGAGCTCGGCTCGGACGGCTACCTCTACGGCCACACCGAGGTCGAGGGCCGCCGCACCGACATCGTCGCGCGCGTCGACGGCCGCGTGCACCCGACCGCGGGCGACCGCGTATACGTGACCGCGAACCACCGCGTGCACATCTTCGACGCGGAGTCGGGCGAGCGCCTCTCCTGAGCCTCCTCCTGCACCGCACGCTGCCGCCGTCCCCTCCAGGGCGGCGGCAGCGTCGTCTGCGGCTCCCCCACCGTCCGACACGCGACACGAACGGCGCACCATGTCCGGCTCCCTGAACATCACCTCGGCCACCGTCGACCCGGCCCTGCTCGACCTGCCGTGGAACCTGCGGCTCGACGACTGGCCCGACGAGTACATCGCCGCCCTGCCGAAGGGCATCTCGCGGCACACGGTCCGCTTCGCCCACCTCTCCGGTCACGTCGTCGCCGTCAAGGAGACGACCGCCGAGATGTCGCGGCGCGAGTACGAGATGCTGAAGACGCTGCAGCGCCTCGACGTGCCGTGCGTGGTGCCGGGCGCGGTGATCACGAACCGCACCGACGACGAGGGCGAGGCCCTGCCCGCCGTGCTGGTCACCCGTCACCTCAAGTTCTCGCTCCCCTACCGGGCGCTCTTCTCGCAGACGCTGCGGCCGGACACGGCGACCCGTCTGGTCGACGCGCTGGCGCTCCTCCTGGTCCGCCTGCACGTGATCGGCTTCTTCTGGGGCGACGTCTCGCTCTCGAACACTCTCTTCCGGCGCGATGCCGGCGCCTTCGCCGCCTACCTGGTCGATGCGGAGACCGGGCAGCTCTACTCGGGCGGCCTCTCGAACGGCCAGCGCGAGAACGATCTGGAGATCGCCCGCGTCAACATCGCCGGCGAGCTGCTCGACCTCGAGGCCGGCGGTCGCGTCGACGACGACCTCGACCCGATCACGGTCTCCGACGGCATCGTCGCGGCGTACCGCAGCCTCTGGAAGGAGCTGACCGGTGCCGAGTCGTTCGCGACGTCGGAGCGCTGGCGGATCAACGACCGCGTGAACCGGCTGAACGAGCTGGGCTTCGACATCGAGGAGCTCGCGATCAAGACCGACGAGGCCGGGTCGACGGTGCGCATCCAGCCGAAGGTGGTCGACGCCGGCCACCACCAGCGGCGGCTGCTCCGTCTCACCGGGCTGGACGCGCAGGAGAACCAGGCGCGGCGCCTGCTCAACGACCTCGACTCGTACACGGCGACCTACGACAAGCAGGGCCTGGACGAGGAGATGGTGGCGCACGAGTGGCTGGCGCAGGTGTTCGAGCCGGTCATCCGCTCGATCCCCCGCGATCTCAAGGGTCGCCTGGAGCCGGCTGAGATGTTCCACCAGCTGCTCGAGCACCGCTGGTTCATGTCGCAGCAGCAGGCGCGCGACGTCCCCCTGGCGGAGGCGGTCACCGCCTACGTGAACGACATCCTGCGTCACCGCCGCGACGAGGCGACGGTGATAGCTCCTCCCACCGAGGCGCTGACCCTCCCGAACCTCGTCCTCGACGAGTCCGGCGACGCCGAGCTCACCGACGAGGACGCCGACGTCGACTGGACGAAGAACGTCTGACCCCTCCCACCGCCGCAAGAGGGCCCGCGCTGTCAGCACGGGCCCTCTCCGCATCCCCCCGGCTCGCTCTCCGCAGGCGGCGCACTCGGTCCGCTCGCCGCAGGCGGCGCTCCGCTCCGCTCGCCGCAGGCGGCGCCTCCGACATCCAGACCCGTAGCGCGGGTGCCGGCGCGGTGAGCTGCAAGGCGGAGGAGGAAGCGATACCGGCGGTATCGCGCCCGACGACAACGCCGCAGATCGCCGTGCCGGTGCCCGCGCTACTCGGAGGCGGAGCGGAGTTTGGAGATCTCGTAGAGCGCGACCGACGCCGCGATCCCGGCGTTGAGGGATTCGGTGGCGGAGCTGATCGGGATGGAGACGACGGCGTCGCACTGCTCGGTGACGAGGCGGGAGAGGCCCTTGCCCTCGCTGCCGACGACGACGAGGAGCGGCCGGTCGGCGAGTTCGAGGCCGGGGAGCATCACGTCGCCGTCGCCGTCGAGTCCGATGACGAAGACGCCCGCGCGCTTGAAGTCCTTGATCGTGGCGGTGAGGTTGGACGCCATCGCGACGGGGATGCGCGCGGCGGCTCCGGCGGAGGTCTTCCAGGCGGCGGAGTTGAGGCCCACGGAGCGGCGCTGCGGGACGATGACGCCCTGGCCGCCGAACGCGGCGACGGAGCGGATGATCGCTCCGAGGTTGCGCGGGTCGGTGATGCCGTCGAGGGCGACGAGGAGGGGGACCGCTCCGCGGGAGACGCTGCGCTCGAGCAGGTCGCTCGGGTGGGCGTACTCGTAGGGCGGCACCTTCAGCACGAGGCCCTGGTGCACGGAGTCGGGGCCGGCGAGGCGGTCGAGCTCCGGGCGCATGACCTCGAGCACGGGAAGGCCGCGGGCGGTGGCGATCTTGAGCGCCTCCTTGACCCGGTCGTCCATCTCGATGCGGGTCGCGAGGTAGAGGGTGGTGGCCGGGATGCTGGCGCGCAACGCCTCGAGGACCGAGTTCCGGCCCGTCACCATCTCGAAGTCGTCGCCGCTCTTGGGCTTGCGCGACGGAGCGGGGCGCCCCTGTCCGCGGGCGGCCGCGGAGAGGGCTCCGCCGGGGCGCCCCTTGCCGCCGGCGGCGACGAAGCGCTCACGCGCCAGCTTCGCCTTGCCTGCGGGGTGGTAGGGCCGGTCCTCGGCCTTGGGCGTGGGCTTCTTGCCCTCGAGGGCCTGACGGCCCTGACCGCCGGAACCGACGGCCTTGCCCTTGCTCTTCTTTCGGACCGCTCCGGGGCGGCCGGGCTTATTCGCCATCGAGACTCCAATGCGCACCCGTCTGGGTGTCTTCGATCGTGATTCCCGCCGCGGCGAGATCGGTTCGGATGCGGTCGGCGCTCGCCCAGTCGCGCTGCTCGCGCGCGGTCTGGCGTTCGGCGACCAGGCGGTCGACCAGCACGCTGAGCGCGCGGTACGAGGGTTCGTCGTCGGAGCGCGCCCACTCGGGCGCCTCCGGGTCGATGCCGAGCACGGCCGCCATCGCGAGCACCTGGGTGCGCAGGGCCGAGACGGAGCCGAGGTCCTCGGCGTCGAGGGCGGCGTTGCCGGCGCGCACGGTCTCGTGCAGGACGCCGATGGCCTGCGGGACGGACAGGTCGTCGTCCATCGCCTCGGCGAACTCCTCCGGAACCACCGGCTCGCCGAGCGCGGCGAACCGCGTGCCGTCGAGGCGGCGGCGGGAGCGCTCGAGGAAGCCCTCGATCCGCTCCAGCGCCGCTTCGGCCTCCTCGAGGGCCCCGTCGTGGAACTCGAGGGTGGAGCGGTAGTGGGCCGAGCCGAGGTAGTAGCGGACGACGAGCGGGCGGGCCGCCTCGAGCAGCTCGGAGGCGAACACCGAGTTGCCGAGCGACTTGCTCATCTTCTGGCCGATGACGGACACGAGGCCGTTGTGCAGCCAGTAGCTGGCGAAGGCGTGGCCGGCGGCGCTGGACTGGGCGAGCTCGTTCTCGTGGTGGGGGAAGCGCAGGTCGAGCCCGCCGCCGTGGATGTCGAACTGGGTGCCGAGGTACTTCGTCGACATCGCGGAGCACTCGATGTGCCAGCCGGGGCGCCCGGCGCCCCACGGCGAGGCCCAGGCGGCCGACTCGGGCTCCTCCGGCTTGGCGCCCTTCCAGAGAGCGAAGTCGTGCGGGTCGCGCTTGCCGCGCGGGTCGGCGTCGGTCGCCGCCTCCATGCTCTCGAGGCGCTGGTGGGTGAGTGAGCCGTAGTCCGGCCAGGACCGCGTGTCGAAGTAGACGTCGCCGGAGTCGTCGGGCGCCGGGTAGGCGTGACCGCGCTCGATCAGGGTCTGGATGAGCGTGATCATCTCGGCGATGCTCGCGGTCGCGCGCGGCTCGTAGGTCGGCGGGAGGATGCCGAGGGCCGTGTACGCGGCGGTGAACTCGAGCTCGACGCGGTAGGCGAGGGCCCACCACTGCTCGACCGGCGCGCCCTCGGGCGCCCGACGCCGCGCGTCCTCGGCGATGGCGAGGATCTTGTCGTCGATGTCGGTGACGTTGCGCACCAGGGTGACCTGGAAGCCGCGGTACGCCAGCCAGCGGCGCAGCTGGTCGTAGGCGAGGGCGGAGCGCAGGTGCCCGATGTGGGGCGAGGACTGCACGGTGGGTCCGCAGACGTACATCCCGACCTCGTTCTCGCGGAGGGGGACGAAATCGACGAGGGCCTGGGCCTTCGAGTCATGCAGTCGCAGAGTCACGCGGGCGAGTTTACCGGGCGGACCGCTCCCGGCCGGGTCGGCGGCTCCGCCCGGGGACTACCGGGCGACAGCGGGGGTGGGGAGGACGAGTGCCGTCGCGGTCGCGGCGACCCCCTCGCCCCGGCCGGTGAAGCCCAGCGCGTCCGAGGTGGTGGCGGCGACGCTGACCGGTGCGCCGAGCAGCTCCGAGAGCAGCCTCTGCGCCTCCTCGCGCCGCGGCGAGAACTTCGGGCGGTTGCCGATGAGCTGCACCGAGACGTTGCCGATGGCGAAGCCGGCGGCCTCCACCAGCTCGCGGGTCGCGCGGAGGAAGACCTCGCCGTGGGCGTCCGCGAAGCGCGGGTCGGCCGTGCCGAAGCGGGAGCCGATGTCGCCGAGACCCGCCGCCGCCAGGAGCGCGTCGCAGATCGCGTGGGCGACCGGGTCGCCGTCGCTGTGCCCGGACAGGCCCCGCTCCCCCGGCCAGTGCAGCCCGGCGAGCCAGAGCGGCGACGCGTCGTCGAAGGCGTGCACGTCCGTGCCGATGCCGACGCGCGGCACGACGACGACGGGCGGCGGTGCGAGCACCTGCTCGGCGCGGGCCAGGTCCCAGGGGGTGGTGATCTTGAAGGCGAGCGGATCGCCGGCGACGACGATCGAGGGGCCGCCGCGCGAGGCGAGGAGCGCCGCGTCGTCGGTGAAGTCCTCCTCCGCCGAGGCGTAGGCCTCGTCGAGGAGCGCGCGCGGGAAGCCCTGCGGCGTCTGCACCGCGGCGAGCTCGGAGCGGTCCACCGTGCCGAGGATCCCGCCGTCGGCGCGGATGCGCTTGATCGTGTCGGTGACCGGCAGACCCGGGATCACTCCACCGCGCGTCTCCCGGACCGCCGCGATCACCCGCTCGAACTGGTCGACGGGCGTGAGGGCGCGGGCGGCGTCGTGCACGAGCACCGTCTCCACGGCCGGGCCGAGCGCCCGGAGCCCCCGAGCGACCGACTCCTGGCGGCTGGCGCCTCCGGCGACGACGCTGACGGAGCCGTCCGGGGCGCCGGCGGCGTGCGCGAGAGCGGCCGTCTCCTCGAGGAGGGCGGCGGGAGCCACGACGACGATCTGGACCGGCTCCGCGAGCAGCAGCACCGTGCGCAGGCTGCGCTCGAGGATCGTCCGCCCCGCGCAGTCGACGTAGGCCTTGGGGCGCTCGCGGCCGAGCCTCGTGCCGCTGCCGGCGGCGACGACGACGACGGCCGCGGTCGGCGCGCCGGCCGGACCGTTCAGGATGCGAGGACCTCGTCGAGGAGCACGGAGGCGGCGTCCTCGTCGGTCTTCTCGGCCAGGGCGAGCTCGGAGACGAGGATCTGGCGGGCCTTGGCGAGCATGCTCTTCTCCCCCGCTGAGAGGCCGCGGTCGCGGTCGCGGCGGGTGAGGTCGCGGACGACCTCGGAGACCTTGACGACGTCGCCGGACCCGAGCTTCTCGAGGTTGGCCTTGTAGCGGCGCGACCAGTTGGTCGGCTCCTCGACGACCTCGGCGCGCAGGACCTCGAACACGCGCTCGACGCCCTCGCGGCCGATGACGTCGCGGACGCCGACCAGGTCGACGTTGTCGGCGGGCACCTCGATGACGAGGTCGCCCTGCGCGACGCGGAGCTTCAGGTACGTCTTCTCCTGGCCCTTGATCGTCCGGGTCTTCACCTCGGCGATCGTGGCGGCTCCGTGATGGGGGTAGACGACCGTCTCTCCGACCTCGAACTGCATGCGACGTCCTTTCAGCGGCGGACAGATTACCATGCGCGCCGAGCGGGAAGGGAGTCCGGACGGGCGGAGCCGCGGTGCTCGCTACGCTAGCCTGGTGTCGGCTCGTGCACAGTGAAGTCGCCCTGTCCGGGGCGAGCGGGGCCGACGATCTGGAGGTTCCTGTGAAGGCGCGTATCGCTGCATCCGTCGTTCTCGCGGTCGGCGTCGCCCTCGCTACCGCCGGCTGCAACCTCGTCGCCCCGCAGGCGACGCGCAAGATCTACGACCCGAGCGACGGAGTCGGCGCGACGATCGGCGATCTCGCCATCCGCAACGCGATGATCGTCTCGGACGACGGCGAGGCCGGCACCCTGATCGTGACGCTCGTGAACTCCACCGATGAGGCGCTGAGCGTCGAGGTGCAGTACGAGGGCTCCGCGGGCCGCACCAGCGACACCGTCGACGCCGTCCCCGGCCGTACCGAGGTCCGCCCCGACAGCACCGAGGCCGTCCAGATGGACGACATCGACACGATCCCCGGCGGCCTGCTCCCCGTCTACTTCCAGTACGGCTCCGAGCAGGGCAAGGAGCTCCTCGTCCCCGTCCTGACGAACGCCCTCGAGGCCTACTCGACGCTGACCCCCGCGCCCTCCGCGACGCCGACCGTCACCCCGACGGCCGACCCCGCCCGGACCGCGCTCCCCACTCCGACCGCCGAGCCCGGCGTCGACGCTCCCACCGCGGAGTAGCCCCCTCCGCCCTCGAGGGCCGTCCACCCCGGTGGGCGGCCCTTCGTCGTCCCCGCAGTTCTCGACACACCCGCTCGGCCAACCACTCACCACCAGGCGGGCGGCGTCCGGCTGCGCGGGTCTCGATACGCCGACCACTCGAGCACCACGCCCTGAGCGACGCCCCCGCCCGGCTCGTCGCGCAGCGACGGCCCCCCTCGACGGCTCGTCGCGCAGCGACGGCCCCACCCCGCGGCTCGTCGCGCAGCGACGGCCCCGCTCCTCACCCCTCCAGCACAGGGTTGATCGCGGGTCCTGGCGGGGTGAGCTGCAAGGCGGAGGAGGGCGCGATACCAGCGGTATCGCAACCGACGACAACGCCGCAGATCGCCCCGCCAGGGCCCGCGATCAAGCGTCGAAGCGGTAGCCGAGGCCGCGGACAGTAACCAGGAGCACCGGCTCCTTCGGCGTCTTCTCGATCTTGGAGCGGATGCGCTTGACGTGGACGTCGAGGGTCTTCGTGTCGCCGAAGTAGTCGCTGCCCCAGACGCGGTCGATGAGCTGGCCGCGGGTGAGGACGCGGCCCGCGTTGCGGAGGAGCATCTCGAGGAGCTCGAACTCCTTGAGGGGCATCGGGGTCTCGACGCCGTCGACTTCGACCGTGTGGCGTTCGATGTCCATGCGGACGGGGCCGGCGACGACGATCCGCTCCTCGCCGGGCTCCTCGGTGCGGCGTCGGAGGACGGCGCGGATGCGGGCGAGCAGTTCGCGGGTGGAGTAGGGCTTGGTGACGTAGTCGTCCGCGCCGAGCTCCAGGCCGACGACGATGTCCACTTCGGAGTCCTTGGCGGTGACCATGATGATCGGGACGGAGGAGCGGGTGCGGATCTCGCGGCAGACCTCGGTGCCGGGCATGCCGGGCAGCATGAGGTCGAGGAGGATCAGGTCGTAGTCGCCCTCGTCGAAGGCGGCGACGGCGCGGTTGCCGTCCTCGGCGACGGTGACGTCGTAGCCCTCGCGTTCGAGCAGGTAGCTGAGGGGCTCGCTGAGGGCGCTCTCGTCCTCGACGAGCAGGATGCTGGTCACGCGTGTTCTCCTATCGGGGCGGTCGCCGCGAAGGGCGTCCGGGCTGGGTCGGCTTCGGGGAGCCGGATGGTGAAGGTGGAGCCGCGGCCGGGCTTGGACCAGACGCGGACGTCGCCGCCGTGGTTCTGCACGGCGTGCTTGACGATGCTGAGGCCGAGGCCGGTGCCGCCGGTGTGGCGGGAGCGGGCCTGGTCGACGCGGTAGAAGCGCTCGAACACCCGGTCGAGGTCCTCCTCCGGGATGCCGATGCCCTGGTCGGTGACGGCGATCTCGACGACGCCGCCGGTGGAGCGGACGCCGATGCCCACGCGGGAGCCGGCGGGTGAGTACTGGATGGCGTTGGCGAGGAGGTTGTGCAGCGCCGAGACGAGCATCTTCTCCTGCCCCACGACGTAGGCCTTCTTCATCCCGCCCTTGACCAGGGTGACGTCGTGCGACTCCGCCATGACGTGGGTGGTCTCGAGCGCCGCAGTGACGACGTCGTCGACGCGGATGATCTCGGCGGAGCCGGCGACGTCGGCGGCCTGGAGGCGGGAGAGCTCGATGATCTCGCGCGTGATCTTCGCGAGGCGGTGCGACTCCTGGGTCAGCCGGTGCGCGAAGCGGCGCACCTGCTGGGGGTCGTCGGCGGCGGAGTCGAGGGCCTCGGCGAGCAGGCCGACGGCGCCGATCGGGGTCTTCAGCTCGTGGGAGATGTTGGCGACGAAGTCCCGGCGGACGGCCTCGAGCCGGCGCGCCTCGGTGTGGTCCTCGGCGATGACGAGGACGTAGCGGGAGCCCAGGCGGGTCGCGTGGACGACGAGCGTCACGGCGGCGTCGGAGAGCGGGCTGGTCGCGAGCTCGAGGTCCTGGACGATGTCGTCGCCGAAGCGGCGGACGCGGTCGACGATGGCGGCGAGGTCGGGGTGGAGCAGCGTGTCCTGCGAGACCAGGCCGAGCGCGACGGCGCGGGTGGACGCCTTCAGCACGTTGTGCGACGGGTCGGTCACGAAGGCGGGCGAGCCGACGGCGTCGATGATCGCCTCGATCCCCTCGGGGAGCCCGACCGAGATCACGTCCTGCGCGATGCGGCCCTGGCGGGCGGCGAGCGTGAGCACGGTCGTCAGAAGGATCCCGATCGCGACACCGAGAACGAGCGACAGAACCACGATCAAGCCCGAATCCACGGACCCAGGCTAACCATCCACCGGGCGTCCCCCTACCGGACGCCCGTCGATCCTCCGGGGGTCGAGTACTGTTCAAACGCCCGGCACCGTCCGTTAACCTGCCGTGGTCATCATGACTGCGCCTGCGCCCACGGAGTGCAGTCGCAGCGGCGTGCGAGGTGCTCGCCGCAGATCCGGCGCCGTCGTCCGCGCGCGCCGTAGAGAGGGTCGAACACAGATGCGCGAAGTTTTCCAGCAGGAGCTGGCCGAGGTCCAGGAACGACTCGTCGAGATCTCCGGACTCGTCGAGATCGCCATCGAGAAGGCGACCCAGGCGTTCAACCACTCCGACGTCACCCTCGCGGAGGAGGTCATCGCGAGCGACGCGCGCATCGACGAGCTGGCCATCAGCCTCGACGAGCTCGCGATCGACATCCTCGCCCGGCAGAACCCGGTCGCCCGCGACCTGCGGATCGTCGTCTCGGCGCTGCGCATCAGCGCGTCGCTCGAGCGGATGGGCGACATCGCCGAGCACATCGCCCAGCTCTCGCGCTACCGCTTCCCCGACAAGGTGGTCCCCAAGAGCCTGCGTCCGACGTTCGTCGAGATGGGCCGCCTCGACGTGGTCGTCGCGCACAAGCTGACCGACCTGCTCCGCTCGCAGGATCCGCGCATCGCCGAGGAGATCCGCGACGAGGACGACAAGATCGACGAGCTGCACGTCAGCGTCTTCGACAAGGTGCTCAGCGAGGCGTGGAAGGGCCAGGCAGCGGACACCGTCGACGCGACCCTCGCCAGCCGCTACCACGAGCGCTTCGCCGACCACGCCGTGTCGATCGCCAAGAAGGTCCAGTACCTGATCTCGGGCGACTACTCCTAGTCGACACCTCGGGCTCCGGCCCGTCTCACCGTCCGGCCCGCAGGAACGATCGTCTCCTGCGGGCCGGACGTGTCCGTGCCGTCCCCGTCGGAGCTGCGGACGGGAACGGCCCGCCGGAGTCGAGGACTCGGGCGGGCCGTTCGCGTGTGCGGGGCGGTGCTACTTCTTGGCGCCCTGGGCGGCGACGGCGGCGGCACCGGCGGCCGCGGCCTCGGGGTCGAGGTAGCGCGCCTCGCCGATGGGCTCGAAGTCCTCGTTCAGCTCGTAGACGAGCGGGATCCCGGTCGGGATGTTGAGCTCCGCGATGTCCGAGTCCGAGATGCCGTCGAGGGTCTTCACCAGCGCGCGGAGGGAGTTGCCGTGCGCGGTGATCATGACGGTCTTGCCCGAGGCGAGGTCCGGCTTGATGTCGGACTCCCAGTACGGGAGCATCCGCTCGATCACGAGCTTCAGCGACTCGGTGCGGGGCAGGGCGTCGCCGAGGTCGGCGTAGCGCTCGTCGTGCGCCTGCGAGTACTGGTCGTCGTCGTCGAGCGGGGGCGGCGGCACGTCGAAGGAGCGGCGCCAGGTCTGGAACTGCTCGGGGCCGTACTCGGCGAGGGTCTGCGCCTTGTCCTTGCCCTGCAGGGCGCCGTAGTGGCGCTCGTTGAGGCGCCAGGATCGCTTGACGTCGATCCACAGGCGGTCGGCGACCTCGAGGGCGATGTTGGCGGTCTGGATCGCACGCGTCTGGCGCGACGTGTAGACGATGTCGGGGTGCAGGCCCGCCTCGGTCAGCAGCTCGCCGGCGCGGGTGGCCTCCGCGACTCCCTGCTCGGTCAGGCGCACGTCGACCCAGCCGGTGAAGAGGTTCTTCTGGTTCCACTCGCTGTTGCCGTGGCGCACGAGGATGAGGGTGTAGGTCTCGGACATGCGTCCAGCTTAGAGGCGGCCCCCTCGCCCGCGGATACGCTGGAGAGCATGCCCATCGGAGCCGTCACCCGCGGAACGACGGGCACGAACCGCCTCCGCCGGGTCGACCGCCGGCTCGCCGAGCTGCCCGTCCTGCGCAGCACCGCCTCCCCGCTCGTCGTCGATCTCGGCTTCGGGGCGAGCGCGGTCACCACGCTCGAGCTGCACCGCCGGCTCGTCCGGGCCGCGCCCGACGTCGAGGTGCTCGGCCTCGAGATCGAGCCCGCACGGGTCGACACCGCTCGGCGCCAGCTCGCCCGGGTGAGGGAGGGCGGCACGCCGTTCCCCGCGGACGCGCGCGTGCGCTTCGAGCGCGGCGGCTTCGAGGTGCCCCTGCCCGCGGGGCGGCGGGCGGGCGTCATCCGCGCCTTCAACGTGCTCCGCCAGTACGACGAGGACGCGGTGGAGGGAGCCTGGGCGACGATGACGGACCGTCTGCAGCCCGACGGCGTCCTGGTCGAGGGCACCTGCGACGAGATCGGCCGCATCTGCACCTGGATCGAGGTCGGCCGGGAGGGCCCGCGCTCGCTGACCCTCTCGCTCCGGCTCGCGGCGATCCCCTCGCCGATGACGGCGGCCGAGCGCCTGCCGAAGGCCCTCATCCACCGCAACGTGCCCGGCGAGGGCGTGCACGCCTTCCTCTCCTCCCTCGAGCGGGCGTGGACGCTGAACGCCCCTCTCGCCGTCTACGGTCCGGGTCAGCGCTGGATCGCGGCGGTCCGGGACCTCCGGCCGGAGTGGCCGGTCCTCGGCGGGCCGCGGCGCTGGCGCCTGGGCGAGGTGACGGTCGCGTGGGAGGCGGTCGCCCCCTCCTCCTGAGCGCCGGACCTGAGCACCCGACCTCCTGAGCCCTAGGCGAGCGGGGGCAGGGCGGCCCGAGCCTCGGCGGGAGCGGCGCCGGTCGCCGTGAGCAGGTCGACGACGAGCGGGCGGAGCAGGACGAGCACCGTCTTCTCGGCGAGGCGCGCCTCCGGGATCAGCCGCTGGGGGTCGAGCGTGGTCGCGAGCAGCACGAGGTCCTGACGCGCCAGGGCGAGCACCGACGGATCGGCGACCGCGCGGCCGAGCAGCGCGATGCCCGGGCCGAGGGCGGCGACCGCTGCGGCGAGCGCCGGCCGCGGGGCGCCGTCCCCGACGAGGAAGTCGGTGCGGCGCGCGACGATGCGCAGGTTCCGGGTCGCGAGATCCAGCGCGGACAGCATCACGGCCTGGCGGGAGAGCTCGCCGCGGTGCCGACGGACGAACGGCGAGATCCGGGCGACGCCGGTCGCGGAGTCGAGCGCCGCGGTCCAGCCGTCGATGACCGGCTGCGTCCCGCGGATCCGCTCGAGGGCCGCGGTGGACGCCGAGGAGTCGCCCCGGCGGAGCGCCTCGGCCAGCTCCTCCACGGTCCGGCTGAGCGCGGTGAGGAGCCGGTGCGCCTCGGCCCGCGCCGTGCGCAGCGGCGGGCGGGGCACGATCGCCGTGCAGAGCAGCGCCGCGAGCCCGCCGATCAGGCCGTCGACGCTCCGGGTGAAGACGCCTCCGTCCGGCGCAGGGAGGACCATCACCAGCATCGCCTGGGTCCCGGCGGCCACGGCGAACCCCGGCGAGGGCGAGAGGGCCCGGCCGAGCGTGAAGACGATCGCGAGGACGACGGCGAGCTGCCAGACGCCGCTCCCCCACAGCAGGAGCAGGACCTCGCTGGCCGTGATGCCGATGAGCATCCCCGTCGCTGTCTCGGCCACCTGCTTGGGGCGGGTGTCGCGCGCGATGCCGAGGCTCGAGATCGTGGCCGTCAGCGCCAGCACCGGCGCGGGGTGCCCGAGGAGGAAGTGCGCGACGGAGTAGGCGAGGGTCGCCGCGAGCACGATCTGCAGCACGGCGGGGAGCGACGCCCCCGCGCGGGCGAGGGCGCGCGCGGGACTCAGCTCGGGGGTCCGGACGAGACCGCGCAGCCGCTCGGCCGCCCGGCCCCGCTCGGCGGGACGTGCGGCCACCACGGCGTGGCCTACCTGGTCGTCGCCCCGAGGCGGGGCAGGCGGGGCACTCCCGCCTCCGCTCCGGCTCCGGGCGGGACCACGACCTCCTGGGCCGCGGCCACGCGCGAGTCGCCGGCCAGCACGGTCAGCTCGAGGTCCACCGGGACGCTCCGCTTGACGACCGCGAGGGCGACCGGTCCGTCCTCGTAGTGCCAGGCGCTGGAGGTGACCGTGCCGACCTCGACCGGCTCGCCGCCCTTGAGCGCCGTGACGACGTCGCCGTGGGCGGGGAGGACCGAGTCGGAGCCGTCGAGCTGCAGCAGGACCAGGCGCCGCGGCGGGTGGCCGAGGTTGTGCACCTTCGCCACCGTCTCCTGGCCCCGGTAGCAGCCCTTGGCGAGGTGCACGCTCGAGCGGAGGAGGTCGAGCTCGTGCGGGATGGACCGCTCGTCGACCTCGGTCGCGTGGCGCGGGCGCCAGGCGGCGATGCGCAGCGCCTCGAGGGCGTCGACCCCGGCGAGGGCCACTCCCACCCCGACGGCCGTCTCCGCGAGGGCCTCGAGGGCCGCTCGCGGGACCAGGACCTCGCGGAGCTCCCAGGAGGCCCCGGGGTGCTCTGTGGTCAGCGCGTACTGCCAGCCGCCCGGCTGGACCTGCGACCACGGGTCGCTCCAGACGACGGGCTCCTCGGCCAGGGACAGAGCGAGCGTCAGGGCCGGCCCGTCGCCGAGGGCGGCGAGGGTCGCGAAGTCGTCGGTGCGGTCGGCGACCTCGACGCGGAGCATGAAGCGCATCCGGTCGAGCCAGGCGGCCAGGCCGGCCGTCTCGTCGCGGTCGAGCAGGAGCCAGGCGGTCTCGCCGTCGTCGACGAGGCGGATGACGTGCTCGATCCGGCCGGTCGGGTCGAGCAGGAGCGTCTCGGCGGACGCGCCGGGAGCGAGGCGCGAGACGGCCTGGCTGGTGAGCGAGTCGATCCAGGTGAGGCGGTCCGGCCCCGTGACGGTCACGACGCCGCGGCCGGAGAGGTCGACGAGCGCGGTGCCCGCGGCGAGAGCGCGCTGCTCGCGGAAGGGCTCGCCGTAGTGGGCGGCGACGCCGGGCTCGGCGACGCTCGTCGTCGCGACGGCGCCCGGGGCGGCCAGGAGCGGGGAGGGCGCGTCAGTCGACACGGGCGAGCCGTCCGGAGGAGTGGGTCCGCAGGCCCTGGCCGAGCGCGGCGATGTCCCACGCCCAGAGCAGGTGGTCGTCGACCAGGCCGTAGAGGCGCGTGGCGGCGGCGTAGTCCTTCGCCGCGGCGGTGCGCATCACCGCGTCGGTCGCGAGGTCGATCCGCGGCCCCTTGACCTGACCGAGGTAGAGCTCGCTGACCCCGTCCGGGTGCACGAGCGAGACCTCGATGTCGAAGCCGCCGGCGGCGTTGCGCAGCGTCTCGACGGACTCCGCGTCGGGGAAGGCGGGTGCGCCGCGGCCGGGCAGCATTCCCGGGCCCGCGTCGGAGTCGGTCAGAGCGCGGCTGAGGCGCCAGTAGCCGGTCTCGGTGACCAGCGGCCGGGGCGCCTCCTCGGCGCCCTCCTCGATCAGCCACGTGTAGGAGCTGTAGTTGAGGTACGGGAGGCCGTCGTAGCTGAAGCTGATGCGATGGCCGAACTCAGCCTGGACGGAGTCGTCGCCGATCGTGTAGTCGATGACGCCCGAGCCCTCCCAGACGCCGAGCAGCCAGGACAGGGGGACGAGCTCGGGCGGCAGGCCCGACGGAAGCGAGATCACTCGGGCTCCGGCGGCGGCTAGCGCTGGCCGCGGTAGAGCTTGTAGACGACCACGCCGGAGACCCACGCGATGGCGAGGGAGGCGAGCCCGAGCAGACCGAGGTAGAAGAGTTCCAGGGCGAGAAGCATGCGCTCATCCTACCCGCCGCCTCCGACGCCGGGGCGGGGCGGACGCGGCCGCTCAGGCGGTGCGGATCCGGGCGCTCGGGACGGGAGGGCGCGACTGCTCAGGCGGGGAGGAGGAGGGCGATCCCGCTCGCGACCGCGACCACGGCCATCGCTCCGACGATGCTCGTCATCGCGCGGAGGAGGTACCCCTCGGCGCGGGCCACGGCGAGCTGCACCGCGAAGGTCGCGAGCACGCAGCCGCCGAACGTCAGCGCGAGCCAGAGCTGCCGGGACTCCGGAGCGGCGATCGCCAGCGTCAGCACGGAGCCCGCGAGTGCGAGCGCCCAGACGACTCCGATGCCCACCCGATCCCTGCCCATCCGACAATTGTGCCCCAGGCGGACGCCCCTCCCGGCCCGCCGCTAGTATTGCGGGCAGACCAGTTCTGGAGGATCCGTGGCGCAGTTGTTGATACTGACCTCGGCGGGAGGCGCCGAGGTGCTCCCCGCACTGGGGCTCCTCAGCCACCGGACCCGGCAGATCCCCGCGGAGCCCGCCCAGCTCGTGAACGCCCCGAGCTGCGATCTGATCCTGGTCGACGCGCGGCAGGACCTCGCCAGCGCCAAGTCGCTCTGCAAGATCCTCACGACCACGGGCATCAACGTCCCCCTCATCCTGATCCTCACGGAGGGCGGGCTCACGGCCGTCTCGGCCGACTGGGGCGTCAACGACGTCATCCTCGACTCGGCCGGCCCCGCCGAGGTCGACGCCCGCATCCGCCTGGTGATCGGCCGGCTCGCGCAGGAGCAGTCGACCTCGCGCATCCAGGCGTCGGGCGTCGTGATCGACGAGGCCAGCTACTCCGCCAAGGTGCACGGGCGCCCGCTCGACCTCACCTTCAAGGAGTTCGAGCTCCTCCGCTTCTTCGCCACGCACCCCTCGCGCGTCTTCACCCGCGAGCAGCTGCTGAGCGAGGTGTGGGGCTACGACTACTTCGGTGGTACCCGCACGGTCGACGTGCACGTGCGGCGCCTCCGCGCGAAGCTCGGCGACCTGGAGTCGCTGATCGGCACGGTCCGCAACGTCGGATACCGCTTCAACGTGTACGAAGAGGACAATGAGCGAGTCGCTCAACCTGTCCGTTGAGGATCTGGCCGATCCCGCGGTGGCGGCCGGCCTCGAGCACCTGATCGGGCGCGCCGCCTGGTTCGACCACCAGCCCCCCTTCAGCGACCAGACGCTCGTCGACGCCCGGGCCGGCTCGCGCACCCTCCTCGTGGGGCTGCGCGCGGACGTGGTCGTGGCGGCGGCGATCCTCGGGCAGGGCGAGCTCGAGTTCGTCGTCGATCCGGAGTGGCGCGGGGTCGGCTTCGGCACCGCGACCCTGGAGCAGGTCCTCGCGAGCGGGCGGACGGGCCTGCTCGCCTGGGCGCACGGCGACCACCCCGCCGCCCGGGCCCTCGCGGCCTCCCACGGCTTCGCACCGGTGCGCACCCTCCTGCACCTCGAGCTCGAGCCGCTCGCCGCCCCCGAGGTCCGCGTCCCCCAGGGCGTCGTCCTCTCGGACGCCCGCGACCTCGCTCCGGCCGAGTGGATCGCCCTGAACGCGCGGATCTTCGCCGCGCACCCCGAGCAGGGGCGGATGACGGAGGAGGACCTGGCGGCCCGCCGCGCCGAGCCGTGGTTCGACGAGGGCGACTTCCTCCTGCTCCGCGACGCCGACGGCACGCTCCTCGGCTACGACTGGATCAAGATCGAGCCCGGATCGACGACCGGCGAGATCTACGTCCTCGGGGTCGCCCCCGAGGCGGCCGGACGGGGACTCGGCCGCACCCTGCTGAACGCCGGGCTCGCGCGGATGCTCGAGCGCGGCTGCACCACGGCCGACCTCTACGTCGAGGCCGAGAACCGGTCGGCGGTGGCGCTCTACCGCTCGCTGGGGTTCACGGACGCTTCCGTCGACGTGCAGTACCTGCAGCGCGCCGCGCCGCTGCGCTGAGCCGGCACTCCTCCACAGGGCCTCACCCGGCCCCGTTCATCCGTCATTCACGAGCGGCGGCGCGGAGCGGACGGACGCGGTGCCAGGATGGTCGCATGGACGGCGACAACCTGCTTCTCGAAGACGGTCTCAGCGATGACCTCGACGACGACTTCGACGACGAGGAGGAGCACTCGGACCCGCTCCTCCCCGACAACCGCTACCTCGACCGGGAGCTGAGCTGGCTCGCGTTCAACCAGCGCGTGCTCGAGCTCGCGGAGGATCCGCTGGTTCCGGCGCTCGAGCGGGCGAACTTCCTGGCGATCTTCTCGTCCAACCTCGACGAGTTCTTCATGGTCCGGGTCGCCGGCCTCAAGCGCCGCATCCTCACGGGGCTCGCCCTGCCGACGAACATCGGCCGCGTGCCGGTCGACGTGCTGACCGACATCTCGGAGAAGGCGCACCTGCTGCAGCAGCGCCACTCCCGAGCGTTCAAGGAGCTCGTCGAGCCCGCCCTGCGCGACGGCGGCATCGACCTCGTCCGCTGGGACGAGCTGAGCGACGCCGAGCGCACCGTGCTGGACGACTACTTCTCGGCCCAGGTGTTCCCTGTGCTGATGCCGCTCGCGGTCGACCCGGCGCACCCGTTCCCCTACATCTCCGGCCTCTCGCTCAACCTCTCGGTGCGGGTGCGGAACCCGAAGACGCAGAAGGTCGAGTTCGCGCGCCTCAAGGTGCCGCAGATGCTCCCCCGCTTCGTGAGGATCGCCGGAGTCGCGGCGCCGGGCGAGCCGATGCGGTTCATCTCGCTCGAGGACCTGATCGCCAACCAGCTGGACGACCTGTTCCCCGGCATGGAGATCCTCGACCACCACGTGTTCCGGGTGACGCGCAACGAGGACGTCGAGGTCGACGAGGACGAGACCGAGAACCTGATCAAGGCCCTCGAGAAGGAGCTGCTGCGCCGCCGGTTCGGCCCGCCCATCCGCCTCGAGGTCACCGACGACATGGACGACGAGACGCTGGGCCTGCTGGTCCGCGAGCTCGACATCACGACGCAGGAGGTCTACAAGCTCCCGGCCCCACTCGACCTCAGCGGGCTCTTCAGCCTGCAGAAGATCGACCGCCCGGACCTGAAGTACCCCAATCACGTCCCGACGACGGCGGTGCAGCTCTCGCCCAGCGAGCCCAACCAGCGGCAGGACGTCTTCAAGGCCGTCTCCCGCGGCGACGTGCTCCTTCACCACCCCTACGAGTCCTTCGCGACGAGCGTGCAGTCGTTCCTCGAGCAGGCGGCGGCCGATCCGGACGTGCTCGCGATCAAGCAGACGCTCTACCGCACCTCGGGCGACTCCCCCATCGTCGAGGCGCTCATCGACGCGGCCGAGTCGGGCAAGCAGGTGCTCGCCCTGGTCGAGATCAAGGCGCGCTTCGACGAGCAGGCGAACATCTCGTGGGCGCGCAAGCTCGAGAAGGCGGGCGTGCACGTGGTCTACGGGCTCGTCGGGCTGAAGACCCACTGCAAGCTCGCGCTCGTCATCCGCCAGGAGAAGGGCGGAGTGCTCCGCCACTACTCCCACATCGGCACCGGCAACTACAACCCGAAGACCTCGCGCATCTACGAGGACCTCGGACTCCTGACGGCCGACCCCGAGGTCGGCAAGGACCTCACGCGTCTGTTCAACGAGCTCTCGGGCTACGCGATCGAGAAGAAGTTCAAGCGCCTGCTCGTCGCGCCGCGCCACCTGCGGAAGGGCCTGCTCAAGCGGATCGCCGCCGAGACCGAGAACGCCCGCGCGGGGCGCCCCTCGGGCATCCGGATCAAGGTCAACTCGATCGTCGACGAGTCCGTGATCGACGCGCTCTACCGCGCCAGCCAGGCCGGCGTGCCGGTCGACGTGTGGGTGCGCGGCATCTGCGGGCTGAAGCCCGGCCAGGAGGGGCTCTCCGAGACCATCCGCGTGCGCTCGATCCTCGGCCGCTACCTCGAGCACTCCCGCATCTTCAGCTTCGTCAACGACGGCGAGCCGGACGTCTTCATCGGCAGCGCCGACATGATGCACCGCAACCTCGACCGCCGCGTCGAGGCTCTGGTGCGGATCGTCGAGCCGGCGCACCTCAGCGAGATCGACGACATGTTCGAGCGGGCGATGGACGAGCGGACCGCCTCCTGGTGGCTCGGCCCGGACGGCGACTGGACGCGGCACCACCTCGATGAGGAGGGCGCTCCGCTCGCCGACCTGCAGAACCAGCTGATGCAGCACATCACCCATCGCAAGCGCGCGGCGACACGGTCCGCCAACCGGGCCTCCAGCCGCTGACGCCCGTGACGGGCACCGTCTACGCAGCAGGAGCGGTGTGCTGGCGGATCATCGAGGGCCGCCCGCACATCCTCGTGATCCACCGGCCGCACCGCCGGGACGTCAGCCTGCCCAAGGGCAAGGTCGACGCGGGCGAGTCCCTCCCGGAGACCGCGGTCCGCGAGATCCGCGAGGAGACCGGGCTCTCGGTGGCGCTCGGGGTGCCGCTGGGGTGCACCGAGTACACGCTGCCGAGCGGGCGCCCGAAGGCCGTCTACTACTGGGCGGCGCAGGTGACCGAGAAGGCCGTCCTGGCGTCCGACTTCCTCCCGAACGACGAGGTCGAGGCGCTCGAGTGGGTGACGCTCAAGCGGGCCCGGAGCTACCTGACCTATCCGCACGACGTGACGATCGTCGACGAGTTCGCCCGGATCGCCGCACGCGGTGCGCTCGAGACCTTCGCGATCGTGGTCCTGCGGCACGCGAAGGCGGTGCCCGCCTCCTCCTGGGACGGCCGCGACTCCACCCGCCGCCTCACCGGGCGCGGCCGGGTCGAGGCCGCGGCCGCCGCTCAGGCCGTGGCCGCCTGGCGCCCGCGCCGCCTCGTCTCGAGCACCGCCAAGCGCTGCCGGTCGACCATCGCCCCGCTGTCCGGTCTGGTCAGGAAGCCGGTCAAGCTGCGCGACGACCTCAGCCAGGAGGCGCACGAGCAGGGCACCGCCGACGTCCGCGCCCTCGTCGGCAAGCGGGTCCGCGCCCGCCGCACCGCCGTCCTCTGCAGCCACCGGCCGGTGATCCCCGAGATCCTGCGCGAGATCGCCCTCGCCACGGCGACCCCTCTCGGCGCCTACCTCGACGAGGCGGCAGCGCTCCCGACCGGCGGCTTCGCCGTGGTGCACCTCTCCACCGGGCACCCCGGCTCCGGCATCGTCGCGATCGAGACGCACACGCCGCTGGCCTGACCCGCCCGGGCGCTGCGCGACCGGCTCGACGGGTCCCTCCGGACCGGGCCGGTCGCGCCGCCGGGACCCGCCCGACGCACCGCGCCTTCCCCGCCGCCCCGTCGCTCCGCAATCCCCGAGGCGGACCCGTTCACCGCGCGTTCACCGAGCGGTCGGTGCCAGGACACGACCCCTCCGTACTCTCGCTCGCGGGCTGCACCAGGCCCTGTTCTGTTTTCCACGCTTTCCTACCCGAAAGGGATACTTGTGAGATTCTCGCGTCTCGGCCAGGCGGCCGTCGTCGCCGCCGTCGCAGCGATCACGCTGACCTCCTGCGCTGCCAACGAGGCACCGGCCGCAGGCGGCAGCTCCGGCTCCGCCACCACCTCCACGCTCTCCGGCACCATCACCGGGATCGGCTCGTCCGCTCAGGGCACCGCGCAGACCACCTGGGCCGCCGCGTTCCAGACCGCGAACCCCGAGGTCACGGTCAACTACGACCCGCAGGGCTCCGGCGCCGGCCGCACCAACTTCATCGACGGCGCCGCCGACTACGCCGGCTCCGACTCCGCGCTCAAGGACGAGGAGCTCGCGGGCACCTTCGCCGCCTGCGCCCCCGACACCAAGGCGATCGACCTCCCGGTCTACATCTCGCCGATCGCGGTCATCTTCAACGTGGAGGGCGTCGACGAGCTCAAGCTCGACGCGGCCACCATCGCGGGCATCTTCAAGGGCACCATCACCTCCTGGGACGCCCCGGAGATCAAGGCCCTGAACCCCGACGCGACCCTCCCGTCGGCGAACATCACCTCCGTGCACCGCTCGGACGACTCGGGCACCACGCAGAACTTCACCGACTACCTCGCGGCCACCGCGAGCGACGTCTGGGACGCTCCCGCCGCGCAGACCTTCCCGTACCAGAGCGGTGACGGCGCCAAGGGCACCTCGGGTGTCGTCGACGCGGTCAAGAACGGCACCAACACGATCGGCTACGCCGACGAGTCCGGCGCCCAGGGCATGGACATGGCCCAGCTGAAGGTCGGCGACGCGTTCTCGACCATCTCGGCCGACGGAGCCGCGGCGGTCGTCGCCGCCTCGCCCATCGCCGACGGCCGCGAGGACAACGACCTCGCGATCAAGATCGACCGCACCGGCACCGAGGCGGACGCCTGGCCGATGGTCCTGGTCAGCTACCTCATCGTGTGCCAGGAGTACGCGGACGCCGACAAGGGCGAGGTCGTCAAGTCCTTCGCCTCCTACGTCGCGAGCGAGGAGGGCCAGGAGGCCGCCGCCGCTCAGGCCGGCTCCGCTCCCCTGAGCTCCGAGCTCGCCTCGACCGTCGCCACCGCGATCGAGTCGATCAAGTAGTCCCACCGGCAGGGCCCGTCTCGCAGCACGATCCGCGGGACGGGCCCCGCCTGTGCCGGGCTCGACCCACCGGACGCCCCTCCGAGCCCTAGCATCTCCCTGTGCGCCCCGCCGAACCCCCTCGTCTGAAGAGAGTCCCCTGGAATGGCAACTGAGACCGTCGTCCGCCCGAAGGCGAAGGTGCGTGTCGGAGATCGGGTCTTCTCGATCTCGACCGTCGCCGCCGGCTCCCTCATCCTCCTCGTCCTCGCCGCCGTCGCGATCTTCCTCATCGCGCAGTCGATCCCCGCGTTCACCGCGCCGGCCGGCAGCCTCCCCGGCGACGCGACGAGCTTCTGGGCCTACGTCGGCCCCCTGGTGTTCGGCACGGTCTGGTCGGCGGTGATCGCCCTGGTGATCGCCCTGCCGCTCTCGATCGCGATCGCCCTCTTCATCTCGCACTACGCGCCGCGCCGCATCGCGATGGCCTTCGGCTACGTGGTCGACCTCCTCGCCGCCGTCCCCTCGGTGGTCTTCGGCCTCTGGGGCGCGACCGTGCTGGCGCCGATGGTGCAGCCCTTCTACCTCTTCCTCAACGTGAACATCGGCTGGTTCCCGCTCTTCGGCGGCCAGGCGTCGGGCACCGGCAAGACGATCCTCACCGCCTCGGTGGTGCTGGCCGTCATGGTCATCCCGATCATCACCGCGGTCTGCCGCGAGATCTTCCTCCAGGCCCCGCGCCTGCACGAGGAGGCGGCGCTCGCGCTCGGCGCGACCCGCTGGGAGATGATCCGCATGGCCGTCCTGCCCTTCGGCGCCCCGGGCATCGTCTCGGCCGCCATGCTCGGCCTCGGCCGGGCCCTCGGCGAGACGCTCGCCGTCGCGATGGTGCTCTCGCCCGCGACGGTCGTCTCCTTCCTCCTGCTCACCTCGCAGAACTCGAACACCATCGCCGCGAACATCGCGCTGCAGTTCCCGGAGGCGAGCGGAGTCGGCGTCAACGTCCTCGTCGCCTCGGGCCTCATCCTCTTCGTCATCACCCTCGTCGTGAACTCGGTCGCGCGGTTCATCGTCAACCGCCGCAAGGCCTTCTCGGGAGCCAACTGATGTCCGCCGCCACCTCGTCGATGCCCTTCTCGCTGCAGGCGGGCAAGCTGCCCAAGGGCACCCCCTGGATGCTGCTCGTCGGCAGCTGGGTCGTGTTCGCCGCCGTCTTCCTGATCCTCCAGGCGGCCGGCATGATGAACGACTTCAGCCTCGTCGGCGCGATCTTCTGGGGCACCGTCCTCTTCGACGTCGCCATCTACGTGGTCTCGCGCCTGGTCGAGGGCGGCCGCAAGGCTGTCGACCGCCTCGTGACCTCGCTGGTCGCGACCGCGTTCATCATCGCGCTGCTCCCGCTGATCTCCCTGCTCTACACGGTCGTCTCCAACGGAGTCGCGCGGTTCGATCCGCTCTTCTTCTCCTCGTCGATGCGCAACGTCATCGACGCGGGCGGCGGCGCCCTCCACGCGATCATCGGCACGCTCGAGATCACGGCCATGGCCGCGCTGATCTCGGTGCCGATCGGCCTGCTCACCTCGATCTACCTCGTCGAGTACGGCCGCGGCCACCTCGCCCGGGCGATCACCTTCTTCGTCGACGTGATGACGGGCATCCCCTCCATCGTCGCGGGCCTGTTCGCCTACGCGCTCTTCGCGCTGCTCCTCGGGCCCGGCGTCCGGATGGGCTTCGCCGGCTCGATCGCCCTCGCCGTGCTGATGATCCCCGTGGTCGTCCGCTCGTCGGAGGAGATGCTGAAGCTGGTCCCGAACGAGCTGCGCGAGGCGTCCTACGCCCTGGGCGTGCCGAAGTGGCTGACCATCGTCAAGATCGTGCTGCCGACCTCCATCGCCGGCATCACGACGGGCATCACCCTCGCGATCGCCCGCGTCATCGGCGAGACCGCCCCGCTGCTCATCGTCGCCGGCTTCACCGCGTCGATGAACTACGACCTCTTCAGCGAGCGGATGATGACCCTCCCGGTCTTCGTCTACACGCAGTACGCGAACCAGGGCCCCGACGCCGAGGCGTTCCTCAACCGGGCCTGGACCGGCGCGCTGGCCCTCATCCTGATCGTCATGGCGCTGAACCTGGTCGCCCGCCTGATCGCGAAGATCTTCGCCCCCAAGCTCGGCCGCTGACACCCACCACTCGGCTCCGGCCGGAATCCCCGAAGGAAGCAATGTCCAAGCGCATCGAGGTCAACGACCTCAACGTCTACTACAGCCAGTTCCTCGCGGTGGAGGGCGTCTCGCTCGCCATCGAGCCCCGCACGGTCACCGCCTTCATCGGCCCGTCCGGCTGCGGCAAGTCGACCTTCCTCCGCACGCTCAACCGCATGCACGAGGTCATCCCCGGCGCGCACGTCGAGGGCGAGGTCCTGATCGACGGCAACAACCTGTACGGCCCGGGCGTCGACCCGGTGCAGGTCCGCCGGCAGGTGGGCATGGTCTTCCAGCGCCCCAACCCGTTCCCGACGATGTCCATCCGGGACAACGTGCTGGCCGGCGTGAAGCTCAACAACCGCCGCATCTCGAAGTCGGACGCGGACGCGCTCGTCGAGCGCTCGCTCCAGGGCGCGAACCTCTGGAACGAGGTGAAGGACCGCCTCGACAAGCCGGGCTCCGGTCTCTCCGGCGGCCAGCAGCAGCGTCTGTGCATCGCCCGCGCGATCGCCGTCTCCCCCGACGTCCTCCTGATGGACGAGCCCTGCTCCGCCCTCGACCCGATCTCGACCCTCGCGATCGAGGACCTCATCGAGGAGCTCAAGAACGACTACACGATCGTCATCGTGACCCACAACATGCAGCAGGCCTCGCGCGTCTCGGACCGCACCGCGTTCTTCAACATCGCGGGCACGGGCAAGCCGGGCAAGCTCATCGAGTACGACGACACCGCGACGATGTTCTCGCGCCCGTCCGTCCAGGCGACCGAGGACTACGTCTCGGGCCGCTTCGGCTGATCCGCCGCAGACGAGAGCGAGCCGCGTCCCTCCGGGGTCGCGGCTCGCTCTCGTTCCACCGCGTTCCCTCCGGGAACGAGAAGAGCCGCACTCCGTCATGGGAGTGCGGCTCTTCTCGTGCTCGGGCCGTCAGGCGATGTCGATCGCCAGTATCGGATCGGTGGTCGGAGTCGGCGAGCCGCCGGCGTCCTCGACCGTCACGGCGACGACTCCGCCCTCGGTCAGGCTCCCCTCGAGCGGGGCCACGGTGCTGCCCTCTCCCCCGTCGAACGTCCCTGCGGCGACCGGACCGGATGAGCCGATGTACCAGAGCTCGTAGGTCTTGTCCTCCGGCAGCGGCGCCAGGTCGTCCACCACGAGGGCGGAGCGGCCGAGCGAGCTCGACCAGACCAGCGTCGCCTGCTCGCCGGTGGCGACCGTGCCGGTCGTCTCCTGCGCGTCGGGGGCGCTGCGGATCTGCTCCAGAGCCGTCTGCTGCTGCGTCTGGCCGGGGCCGGACGAGAGCAGCGGCGGAAGGGTCACTCCGCCGACCACGATCACCGCGGCGGCCGCGGCCGCCGAGAGGTAGACCGCGGGGCGGGCGAACCAGCGGCTCCGGGCGCGGTTCGCGGCGCTGCCGCCACCGTCCCGGCGAGCCGTCGGACCGCTCCGCTCGCCCTCGGAGGCGACGGGGACCAGACGGGGCGCGGCGGGCGCCTCGTGGTCCTCGTCGGGCTCCTCCAGCGGCAGCTGCGGAGTGGTGGCGATGAGCGCCATCAGGTCGGCCTTGAAGCCCGGCGAGGGCTCCACGGCGGGTGCGTCGGCGACCAGCGCCTCCGCCACCTCGGCGAACGCGTCGGCCTCGCCGCGCGCCTCCGGGTGCTCGGAGAGGAAGCGCTCGTAGCGCTCCTGCTCCTCGGGCGTCAGGATGCCCAGTGCGTGACCCGCCGCGAGATCGCGCGGGTCGTCCATCCCGTCGGGGAGTCGCACATCGTTCACAGGGCCACCCCCATCTCTTCTCGAAGTCTGATCATTCCGTCACGCAGGCGTGTCTTGACGGTTCCCACGGGGCACTGCAGGATCCCCGCGATCTCGCTGTGCGAGTATCCGCCGTAGTAAGCGAGCTGCAGCGCCTGCCGCTGCAGTTCCGTCAGGCGGCCCATGGCGGCCGCGACCTTCTCGTGCTCGAGGGACACCTCCGCCTGCTCGGAGACCTGGTCGTAATCGCGTCCGAGGTCTCGGATTCCGATGCGCATGTCCCGATCACGGCCGGCTTGAGCCGCGCGGACCCTGTCGATGGCCCTGCGGTGTGCCATCGTGAGGATCCAGGTCGCCGCGCTTCCTTTATTCGGAGCGAAACGCCCAGCGGTTTGCCAGATCTCGAGGAAGACCTCCTGGGCCACCTCCTCGGACTGGGAGCGGTCGACGAGGACGCGGATGATCAGGCCCAGGACCCGGCCGGCCATCTGGTCGTAGAGCGCGGCGAACGCGGCCTGCTCTCCTCCGGCGATGCGCTCGAGGAGGACAGCCGCCTCCGCTGTGGTGTCGTCCGTCATCAGCCCCGCCTCGCCCGCGCCCGGGCTGAAAGATTCCGCGTCATCCAGAAGGCTGTCACGGCCAGGCCTGCAACGACGACCGACACCTCGATCGGATGCGTCACGAATCGGACATCCAGCGCCAACGTGCCGATCGGCACGAGCGCGGGATCGCCCAGCCGGGGGGCCAGCCAGAGCGAGATCACGGCCACAGCCGCAGCGGTGATGCCCGGGTAGCTGCGCGGGCGGATGAGGACCCAGAGCCCGGCGAGCAGGTCGAGAACCGCGAGGACGCGCATCACCGTGCCCTGCGAGAGCGAGACCCCCGCGGCGAACTGGGCGCCCTCCGCGTCGTCGACGCTCGGCGCGGCGAGGAGGTAGAGAGCGGCGACGACCAGCAGCCCCGCCCCCGCCCAGACGCGCGCGCCGATCCGGAGAGCTCTGCTGTTCTTCATTCCGCTGGCGCCTGTCTGTGGGGACTCGGGCGAGGATCGACTCCTCCTGGGCCCTCGCCTCGCGCACCGTGGCGGCGATGCGAGCAGAGAAGGGGCCGGACCGCAGGAACGCCTCTCGGCGCGAGGCCGCTCGAAGCGGCTATAAGTGGAGCCCGGGGTTACTGCGATCCGGCTTCCGCCAGTCTACCAAAGGCCTCCGCGGTGGCGGCGAGCGGCGTTCGCAGTGGGTGAACGCGGGTTGCGCTTCACTCCAGGGAGTCGCTCCGCCACAGCCGCGCGCAGCTCACGAGCTCGGCCGCGGTGGTCGAGAGGCGCAGGGCGCGGGTGGTCAGCTCGCTCGCCCGGGCGGGGTCCACCGGCTCCACGTCGTCGGCGACCGAGACGGCTCCGGAGGCGCTCACGCGGCAGAACGCCGCGGCGCGGTCCAGTGCCACCGCGAAGTCGCCGTCGAAGACGCCGCGGAGGATCCGGTCGGCCAGCTCGGTGATCTCGGCCGGCCCCGTGGGAGTGCTGGCTCCGGCGACCACCGGGTCGATCGTGGCGGACAGCTCGACTCCGCGCTGGTAGAGGAAGCTCGTGCTCTCCGGGTCCTGCCGGATGACCAGCCGCAGCAGGTAGATCCGCCAGAGGGCGCCCGGCAGGCTCGCCGCGCTGGAGCGCGCCCAGAGCTCGGCCAGCGCGTCGATGCCGTTGTGGTCGGTGTACTCGACCAGGCGGTCGATGACCACCGGGTCGGGGTCGTTCCGGACACGGCTCAGCAGCGCGATCGCGGTCTCGTGGGCGACGCGGCTGATCTGCGCCGGGTCCTCCCCTCCCTGGAACGCCTCGAAGACGTGGGAGGGGAACTTGGTCGGTTTGTGGAAGCCGTCTGTCATGGGGCCGCCTTCCGCGGTCGTGCGCGCGGACGCTCTCGCGCTCGCGCTCCGTAGGGGGTTCGAGGAGGGTAACGCCCGCGGCTGGGCGGGTATGCCCGCGCGGAGGACGCGGTCCGCTCCGGGATCGTCCGCGCTCCGGGCCGCACCTGCTCCGGGCCGCACCTGCTCCGGGGGCGTCGACGGCCCGCTACCCTGGAGCGCGCGGGCCTCTAGCTCAGTTGGCAGAGCAGCGGACTTTTAATCCGCGGGTCGTCGGTTCGAGCCCGACGGGGCCCACCACACGACCGCCTGGTCGCGCTTTCCGGACAGTGCCAGGGCGCCGCCAGGTCGCCGCACTACCGTGCAGAGGTGCTGACCGTCCTCCGCGTCCTCCTGCGCCGGCCTCGGCTGTGCGAGGCGTGCCGCGTCCGGCCGGCCCGCCGCCGTGACCCGTTCTGCTCGACGGACTGCGCGAAGACGTACTACCTCTACCTCTGACGGCTCGTCCGGGCCGCGGTGCTCCGCGACGGCGTCACTCGTGGCAGAGCGACCACACCTCGTCCGGGTAGTCGCGGACCTTCTCGCCGACGAGCAGGCGCCAGCGGCCGTCCTGGTGCTCGAGCAGGCGGCCGGCGACGACCTCCGAGAGCCAGTCGGAGTCGATCCGGTACCAGCGGACGAGGCGGACGGTCGTCGCGGTGTGCGAGACGCGAGTCGTCATCGCGGGAGTCCCTTCTCGAGGAGGGAGCGGGGTGCTGGAACCAGCGGGGCGTTCGACGCGCGAACGGGGGGATGACCCGCACCGGGACGACTCCGTTGTCGACCGGCCGGGAGACTGCGGCGGGCATCCGGCGGACCGGATGCCAGGAACTCTAGACGACCGCGCGAACGGTGTCTGTCCCGTCGCCGGTCACAGCGGAGCGGCTCCGTTCAGCGGACTCAGGGCTGGACGGTGCAGCCGGCCGAGCGCGTCTGCCGGAACGCGGCCGCTTCGCGGGTGCGGGAGCGGAGCCTCCTCGCGCGGCGGCGGAGGAGCCGCTCGCTCGGGCCGAAGGCTCCGGATTCGAGGAGCTGGCGGAGGGACAGGGTCACCTGCCGGGCCAGACGGGGATCGATGCGGCCGGGGATCCGGATCGCGTCGATGAGGTCGAGGGCGTTGCGCGTGGTGCGGGAGATCGCCATGACGGAACCCTAGGGACGCCGGGGCGCGGTGTGCGCGCCCCGGACGGGGGCGCCGACGGGGACTGATGCTCAGCCCCGGGGCGCCCCGGCGGGATCAGTCGTGCCCGTTGCTGCCGTCGCCACGGCCCGTGGAGGACTGCAGGCGGTCGATGTGCTCGGAGGCCTGGGCCTTGGTGAGGTCGGCGGGCAGGGTCTCGCCCGCCTCGCGCGCGAGGGTGTCGAGGTAGCTGCGCTGCGGGCCGGTCATCGGCTCATCGCCGGTGACCCAGTCGGACGGGTCCTTGCTGGCGCTGGTGTCGCTGCCGTCGTCGGCACGGGCGCCGAGGACGTCGCCCTCGGTCTTGACATCGGGATCGGTGGTGTTGTCATCGCTCATGGTGCGACCGTACGCCCGACCACCGACGCCGACGAGGGCTTGCGGAGCGGGCCCGGGCGCCCCGCTTCACGAGCCGAGCAGCGCGTGCGCGACGGTGAAGATGACCAGCCCGGCCAGGGAGCCCACGACGGTGCCGTTGATCCGGATGAACTGGAGGTCCTTCCCGACCTGCAGCTCGAGCTTCTCGGACGTCTCGCGCGGGTCCCAGCGGTGGATGGTGTCGCCGATGATGCTGGCGATGTCGGTGCGGTAGCGGTCGACCAGGTTGGCCGCTACCGATCCGATCCAGGAGTCGACGGTCGCCGCGAGACCGGCGTCGGTCGAGAGCCGGCGGCCCAGATCGACCACGATCGACTCGATGCTGCCGCGGAGGGGGCTCGACGGGTCGTCCATCGCGCCGAGGAGGGAGGCCTTCGTCGCCTCCCAGGCGTCCCCGGCGAGCTCGCGGACGCGCGGGCTGTCGAAGGCGCGGTTCTTGATCTCCTCGACCCGGGCGATCAGGTCGGGGTCGGTGCCCAGATCCTGCGCCAGCGTGGCGAGGTAGCCGTCGATCGCGATCCGGAACGGGTGCACCTGGTCCTCGCGCACCGCGGCGACGAAGACGAGCGCCTCGCGGTACAGCCGCTCGTCCACCGCTCGGCTGACCGCGGAGGGCAGCCAGCTCGGCAGGCGGCCGCTGACCATGCGGGTGAAGCTCTGCGGGTTCGCGGTCAGCCACGCCTCCGCCTGCTCCACCAGCGTGTCCACGAGGCGCCGGTGGTGGCCCGCCTCGACCACGCTGCCCACCAGAGAGCCCAGCGGCGGGCCCCACTGCGGGTCGAGGAGGTGGCGCCGCGCCAGCGCCTCGATCACGCGCTGCACGTCGGAGTCGTCCAGCAGGGCGATCGCCGAGCGGACGGCCGCGGCACTCTCGCCGCCGACCCGGTGCGCGTTCTCCGGCTCGGCGAGCCACAGCCCCGCCCGCCGGGCGATCCCGAAGGAGTCGAGCTTCTCGCGCACAATGGCGCCGCGGAGGAAGTTCTCCTCGACGAACTGCGCGAGGCTCGCGCCG
Organism: Rathayibacter sp. AY1E8; assembly: GCF_002931415.1. NCBI lineage: Bacteria > Bacillati > Actinomycetota > Actinomycetes > Micrococcales > Microbacteriaceae > Rathayibacter > Rathayibacter sp. AY1E8. The sequence goes on along the minus strand of NZ_PSVI01000021.1, from coordinate 1,332 downwards.
ATCTCGTCCTTCTTGGTCGGGATGATCGCGGTGTGCGGGATCGGCAGGCCCAGCGGCCGCCGGAACAGCGCGGTCACGGCGAACCAGTCGGCGAGCGCGCCGACCATCCCGCCCTCGCTCGCGGCCCGGACCCACTGCAGCCACGGGTAGCGCTCCTGCAGGGCGAACGACACGGCGAAGACGACGGCCATCACCACGAGCAGGCCCGTGGCGAGCCGCTTCATCCGGACGAGGGCGACGCGCTTGGCCTCGTCGTCGCGCCCGACGGCCGCGAGGGTGGTCATGACGCGGTGGGGAACCCCTCGTGGCGGATGCCCCACGCGACGGTCCACTCCTCGCCCGGGTCGAGCCAGCGCAGGCCCTGCCCGCTGTTGAAGGCCTCTGCGGGAGCTGTCATCGGCTCCACGGCGATCGCGGTCTTCACGTCGTCGCCGTCGGGGAAGATCCGGGTGATGAAGACCTGGATGAAGTTGTGCGAGGCGTCGGCCCAAAGGAGCACGCGGCGGCCGTCCGCGGCGCGGAGGCCGTGCACGCTCTCGCCGTCGACCATCCGGACGTCGGCCCAGGCGTCGTCGAGCTCCAGGTCGCCGATGCGGCGGCCGGAGCGGAGGTCCCACTCGGTGCCCTCGACCGGGTTCTGCACGGTGGGGTTGAGGCGCTCGTCGACCTCGATGTGCACCGCCGCGTCGACGGTGATCTCGAGCTCGTCGGTCGGGACGTCGCCGATGGCGAGGAAGGGGTGCGTGCCGATGGCGACGGGCGCCTCGTCGGCTCCGACGTTGACGACGCGGTGGACGACCTTCAGCCCGTCGGCCTGCAGCTCGTAGCGGACCGAGGTCTCGAGGTGGAACGGGTAGCCCGCCTGGGGCACGACCGGCGCGGCCAGCTCGACGAAGGACGGGCCCTGGTCGACGAGGCGGTACGGGGTGCTCACCAGCAGGCCGTGGATGGCGTTGTGGTACTTCGGCTCGGTGATCGCGAGCTGGAGCGTCTCGCCGCGGTGGTGCCAGCGCCCGTCCTTCACGCGGTTGGGCCAGGGCATCAGGACGATGCCCGAGCCGAACGGCGGGACGGTGCTCTCCGGGTAGGAGGCGGTGATCTCCACTCCGTCGACCGAGAGGTGGCGCAGCGCTGCGGCCACCTCCGTCACGACGGCGTGCAGGGTGCGTCCCTCGGCGGTGAGGTCGAGCGAGAACTGGCGCCCGGTGGCGGGGGCGGGGGTGAAGTCGGCCATTCCTCGATCCTACGGACTGACGCGCTCGCCGAGCGCCCGGCAGCGGGTGACCGCGAGCCCCGCCTCCTCCAGAGCGGCGACGAGTCCGTCGGCGGCGC
>NZ_PSVI01000020.1:0-55607 GCF_002931415.1 Rathayibacter sp. AY1E8 | reverse complement strand
CTGCTGACGCCCGGCTCGATCAGCCCGCTCGGGCAGCACGCGGAGCTGCGCGGATTCGTGCCCGGCGCGAACCGGCTCGTGGTCGCCGATCCGGAGTCGGGCTCGCTGATCGACCTGGCCGACGGTTCGGTCGAAACGCTCGCCCTCCCGCCGGCCGACGTGAGCGCGACCGCGACGCCCGTGCAGATCCTGCTCCTCGACTCCGGGAGCTACGTCGAGCTCGAGGCCGAGTACGCGCCGGAGACGGGGGCGACCCAGTACTCCGTCGTCCGCGTCGACGCGTCCGGCACCTCGGAGGTGTTCCGCACCTCGCCGACGGGGCGCATCCGCGGCGTCTGCCTCTCGCCGAACGGGCAGTACCTCGCCGTCGAGACCGTCTCGGTGGAGGGCCGGCCGGACGACTACCCGGGCGAGCCGGGCTTCAGCGCGACCTCGACCGTGCTCGTCGACCTCGGCACCGGCGACACCGCGCGCAGCGTCAACGGACGCTCGCGCGACTGGTGCGCGTAGGGGCCGGGCCGACGACCGGCTCGTCCACCTGACTCATTGCTGGCGGCCCGGAAGTACCGGATCGTTCAGCAGATCATCGAGAACGACCAGCGCGCCGAGCTGAGCGTCGCGGACCGTACCGCCGCGTGGGCGCAGCTCGCGTTCGAGGGCGTGTCCGCTGCAGCGATCGCCAAGCGCACCGGCATCAAGACCGATGCGGTGAAGAAGGGGCTTGCGGTCGCGGAGTCCGCGACCGTCACGTCCGTTCTGCACGAGCACGAGCTGACCCTGGACCAGGCGGCGGTGCTGTTGGAGTTCGAGGACGACGCCGACGCCCGCGCGAACCTGATCGAGGTCGCCACCCACGACCCGGCCCGGTTCGAGCACACCGCGCAGACCCTCCGCGACGAGGCCGCGCACCAGGGGTTCCTCGCGGCGACCGCCGCCGAGTACACCGGCAACGGCTTCCAGATCCTCACCCGCTCCGACGCTTACGGCGACCAGGCGACGTGGACGCCGGTGCGGCAGCTGCGCGGGGAGGACGGGAAGAGCGTCACTCCCGAGCAGGTCGCCGCCGCTCCCGGCCCACACGAGATCGATCCCGCGTCGCTCGGTGAGAAGCCGATTTCGAGTGTCGACGCCACCCCATCGGACGTGGACAACGACACCGTCTGGGTCCTCACAGTGCGCGGAGACCGGGATCCCTCCTGACATCGGCGGGACTTCTCGACGAGCTCGGCCGGTGTCGTCCTCAAGCGCGTCTCGGCTCTGCTGTCCAGTACGGAAATCGTCCTACGGCCGGCCGAGTTCAGCTAGTCGACGGTCATAGCGGGCCAGTTCGGCACGCATCTGCTCGATCGACCTCGGCGTGAAACGCCTCACCTGCATGTCGAGGATCGCATCGGCCACGACGTCGCTGGTCCCGAATGCTGCGGCAATGGCCGCCCTCTCGTCGTCGCGACCTCCCGAGACGCTCGCGCACACCCGGAACAGCTTCTCGGGGTTCTCGATGGCTCTGATGCAGGCGTTGATGATCTCGGTACTCATCACCAGATTGTGACGTTCGCTGTCGTCGTCCATGCGGTCACCGTACCGGCCGAAGCGACCTGCCTCCGGGCGGCGACGGCCTCGCGGCGGGGCGGACGTTCTCGGCGCTCCAGTCGGTCGGGTCGTCGCGGGGATCGCGAGGCCGGGCTTCATGGCGACGACGATGTCCGCGTTCTCGAGGTCCTCCACTGTGACGGCGCGGGGGGTGCGGTCGCTGATGTCGAGACCGAGCTCCGCGACGGTCGCGGCAATCGCGGGGTTCACTGTGTCTGCGGGGGACAGCCCGGCGGTGGTGGCGGTGTAGCGGTCGCCGGCGAGTACTTCGAACACGCCGGCCGCTCCCAACTCGGCGCCCACGGTCAGCCGAAGCACCAGCATCGCCTGCACGATCCACCTCACCCGGAAAGGGGACTTAGTTAGACCGTCTAGAAAATCTAGGCTGTGACCGCTCGATCGGCGGTCCCTGGCTGCTGGTCGTTCGAGGTTGGCGCGCGTTCGGCCAACCGGCAGCGAGGGGTGCACCGACCCGAACGGTTGCACCCCTCGCTGTAATTGTGAAGCCACCAGAGCCCGTTGACGAGAGGGCCCGGAGGCGCCGAGACATTTTCGAGGGTCGATGCCGGTGAGGGTCAGGCGAAAGCGCTGCCCGCCAGCGGATGCGCGAGCAGGATCCCCGCGATGAGGACGAGTGCGGCGCTCGGCAGCACGAACTCGACGGGGCGTTTTCCGTGGCGGCTCAGCGCGGAGGGCGCCAGATGGATGAGCACGCCGACCGTGAGCAGGGCGGCGCACGTGAGAAGACCCCATCCGCCGATGAAGAGCAGACTGACTCCCGGGCCACCCGACTCGGGGATCCCGTACCAGACGGCGTCCGCGATCCAGAGTGTCGCGGCGGCGACGCCGGTTGACGCGAGAGCGACCCAGGACACAACGGAGCTAGAGCCGGTCGAGGTCGATCTCCTGGTGTCCACCTGCCGAACGCTAGGGCAGCCGACGGCGCTGGACAACGAAGCCGGAATGAACAAGAGGTGGACGTGAATCCGTCCGGCGACGGACGGCCGTGCCCCTTCAAGGAGTTGCCGGTGGACTCCCGAGCGCAGCGTCGTCGTGTCTCGTTGCCCTGCGGTCGGGGATCGAGGAGCGGGGAGGGGGAGGCGCCGGCTGGTGGACCGACAGGTCGGCTTCGCTTGCAGTTCCCGCAGCGGAGGATCGCCATGCTCACCGGCGGTGCCGACTCGCTGCCCGTGAGGGGAGCTCTCGCTGAGCTGGCGGATGAGCCGATCGGCGATCGGGTTCAGCCGGTGAGCCGGCGGACCTGTTCAGCGGAGAGCTGGCGGTCGGCGAAGAGCACGACTCGTGCGGTCGGGTCTGGGCTGTGCGCGTCCGGACCCTCCCATCTGAGCGCGAGGCCGAGTCGCTCGATGGTGCGGCGGGAGCGTGCGTTGCGTTCTGCGACGACCGCGGTGACGGGCAGCTCCGGTCGGAGGCGGTGGGCGAGTTCGATGCCGGCGAGGGCGACCTCCTGCGCGTAGCCCTTGCTCCAGTGGTCGGGGTGGAGGGTGAACGCCACATTCCAGGCTGCATCGGAGAGCAGAGTGCATCCGCCCATTCCGATCAGATCCTGGCTGTCGATGGGGGAGTCGCGCCGGCGGATCACCCAGCTGCTGAGTCCGTCCCGTGTCCACTGGGTCCTCCGATACGCGATCACGGCCCGGGTCTGATCGGCGGAGAGATGGAGGAGGAGCGGATCCTCTTCCGCGATCCGCGGATCGGTGTAGAGGCGGAACAGCTCGTCCAGGTCGGTCTCGGCGGGCCGGCACAGTCGGAGCCGGTCGGTGAGCACGTCGAGGTCCCGTGGGGCACAGGCCTGTCCGTCGCTCACGCTCATGGGATGAGGTTGCCATGACCCGACCGCTCGACCAGCGTTGAGTGCGCATGTGATCCGGTCGCGCGAGGTGGCACGTACGGGGATCGGTGGCCGGAGGTCCTCAGTTGCTGACGTGAGTCAGAGTCCGCGCGTACTCGATCATCGGATGACCACCGAGCGGATGCGGCGCGGGATCCCCGTGAGGCTCGAAGCCGGACGCCTTGTAAAGCCCTTCCGCCCGATCGTTTCCGGCGCGGACGTGCAGCTTCAGGACGAGGTAGCCGAGCTGAGAGGCGGACTGGACCGCGTCGTCGAGCAGTGTCCGGCCGATCCCGCGCCCTGTCTCGCTCGGTGCGACGGCGAGCAGTTCGAGCAGCGCACTGTGTCGGCCCGGACCATCGCCCGTGTCGACGGTGAGAGCGAACCCGAGGGGATCCGAGCCGATGACGGCGAACCGAACGAGAGGCCGGTGGAACTTCGCTCGAGCCCTCTCGGCGACCGCGTCGTCCTGACTGCATCCGTCTCGTGCTCTGAGTGCCTCCAGCCAGAGGTCGATGCAGGGCCCGCGATCGTCAGGCGAACCGGCTCGGATCTTCATGCGCTGAGGCTATCGACGCAGCCATCGGACATGTTCCGAATCCGAGTCGCGTCCTCGTTGTGGACGCCGGCTCGCCGGCTGACGCTGGACAGCAGCTCGCCGAGGCGTGGTCGTGTCACCGAACGAGACGTCGGGCGAAGGACCGGCACATGCTCCGAGGGGCGGGCGTGCGCGAGGAGCGATTCGTACAGTGGAGGTATGAGTGTGATGAAGGAGACGGGTACCGCGCGGCGGAGCGGACGAGGGTGGACGCGGGCTGCGTTCGTGCTGGGCGTTCTCGCCGTCGTGTCCTACGCCGTCGGATACCTGGCGGTGGCCCACCTGTGGGTGGGCGATCCCCTGGTCATCGGAGTCGCGACCACGCTGCAGTACCTTCTCCCGCTGGCCGGCGTCCTCGTCGGTCATCAAGCGCGACGACACGTCGGTCCTCGCTGGGAGTCGACGGTGGGACTCGTGCTCTCCTACCTCTTCCTGGCCTTTGCCGTGGTGCCGGTCGTCATCGGCTTGGCCGGACTGCTGCTGGCACGCTGATCGATCGACGACCCGGATCATTCAGCGGTTCACGCGATTCGCCGCCGTCTGAACGATCGGCAGCTTCTTCGCACGAAGGGTGGCGGCGAGGAGCCAGCCGAGGAGGGAAGCGATTCCTGCCGTGACTGCATATTCCGTGATGAGGCCCGCGGAGGAGGGCCAGGTCGCGTTTCCCGACGCGAGTACCAGCGCGGTGGAGGCGGCGGCGCCGATCACGAGTCCCAGACCCAGGAACGCGGCCGCCCGCCCGACGCGCGGGGTGCGGCGTGTCCGCCGGTCGAGCCAGAGACTCGAGGGAAGCCATAGGAGTGCGCCCGCGACAGTGAACGCAGCTGCCGTGCCCGCGATGAGCCCTGCTGCGGACCCGCCCGATACATCCCAGCTGCCCGCGGTTCGCACCAGCGCGAGGACCGCAACGGCAGGCCACGCCAGAATGCCCCATGCCAGTTCTCGTGTTTCCATGAGCATCATGGTCCGGCACGTCGGTGAACACGCCATGAATCAGAACGTTCAGCACTCCACGATCATGTGTTCCGTAAGGGGATCGTTGAGCGGGCCATCTTCGTCGTCCGCGTGGACTCATCCCTCCACAGGACCGGGGCACGTCTCGGGGCTGAAATCGGAGGTTGCGGTGGTTGCGTCCGGGCAGAGGCCGGTGGTCCAACCGTGATCATCCGCGTAGGAGTTGTATTCGTTTGTCAGAGAGAAGACGATCCCTGCGTTCCAGGGTGCCGTGTAGGCGAAAGAGACGACGGGATCCCCTTCATCCGTGAGAGAACTCCAGGCGAGCTCCGCCTCCTCGCCCGCTGCTGCTGCCGTGTCGAGGCATGCGACCGCGTTGATGGGCACGAGCTCGGTTTGATCAAGCACGAACTCTCCGCAGGTGTCGGCAGCGTTGCCTTCCTGCACGATCAGCGGCGCGTCGCGCAACGCGCGAGCTGCCCGGATCGGATCACCCTCCGGAGCTGGTGAACCTGAGCACGCGGCGAGCATCAGTGCGCCAGCAGCAATGAGCGCCGTAGCGGCGCAATGCGGTCCCGCCATTCCCTCGCCTGTTCGTTTCACGGCGCCACCGTACTCAAGACCGCGCCTTTGTCTACTTGCAACCGGCAGGCGGGGCCGGCACCGTCCCGTATCGGGATGGTTCACCGGGCCGATCTGGTGCCCGGCCGTGGAAGACTCGTTGGGCCGACGACAGCGGAGCGTGACGCCAGTGACTTCAGTAGTGAGCCTCATCCGCTCCAACAGCCTCTCCGGCGCAGCGCAGTATGCGTACGCCGCGACAGTTCCCGCCGGCTCGCGCATGATCTTCCTCGCCGGAGATGTTGCACTGGACGCGGTAGATCCCCTGCCCCGGAGTTGCCGTCACTTCGTCCCTAGTCTTTTCCTATGAACGCATCGAGCTCATTGCCCTCTCTTGACGGTTACCGCTTCGCGGCTGTCCGCGACACAGTCGGCGGCGAAGTAGGACCTGAGACTGTCTTCGACTACCACGAAGCGGACGGCGAGGTGTGGGCCACCTACGCCGGCGGCGCAGTCCGGCGGGGATTCCTTGTCGGCACTCGAACCGGTGACACGGTGGCGTTCCGCTACTGCCAGCTCAACGAGGACGGCGAGACCTCGACGGGATCCTGCGTCTCCGAGATTGTTCTCGACCCAACTGGGCTGCTTCGAATGAAGGAGACGTGGGCCTGGGAATCAAAACCCGGTAATGGCACCAGCGAAGTCACGGAGATCATCGTCCCTCGCCTAGCATCGGTCGTCACAGAACCCCGAACCCGACCCTTTCACGAGTCGTAGAATGAGTGACAAGTTATAGGACAACACTGCTCGGCGCGCCGCGTTTGTGCAGTTGATCGCTAAGTGGCAGCGTCTCTTGATTGTTGCGTGGCGCTGGTTGCCGATGACGAGGATGCTGGCAGCGGCTTCGATGACGTCGTCGGTAATGGTTTCGAGGTCGTTGATCTTGAGCACGCGGGCTATCTGCGGAAAGAGTCGTTCGAGTAGGCGGAAGTTGCCGCGGGTGATGCGTTCGATGGAGGCGATGGCTTGGGCGTCGGTGAAGTCGTCGGGGTCGAGGGTGCGGCCGAGGCGCTTCCAGTGGCGGTCGAGGACGAAGAGGAGTTCGTCGCGACCGAGGGCGCGGTAATGGTGGGAGAAGCCGAGGCGGCTGTAGAGCTGCGGGTAGTGGCGGAAGCGTTGGTCGATGCCGGGCATGCCGATCAGAATTATGGAGAGGTGTTCGCGGTCGTGTCGGTCGCGGAGCAGCTCGAGTGCGGTGGGTGTGAGTCGTTCGGCTTCGTCGATGATGAGTAGCTCGACGAGGTGAGCCACTGGTCGTGCTTTGAAAGGCGGGTCAGGTTCGAGGGAGCGCAGATGTTCGTCGGCGCAGAGGCCGACTTTGATTTGCCAATGGTCGATGTCGTGCATGAGGTCTTTGGGTAGGCAGAGTACTTCGGGTGTGTAGAACACGGTGCGGGATCGGTTGGCGAGGGCGTAGTGCTTGGCGTCGTGATCTCCTCGCGGGCCCCATTCGTTGATGTAGGGCTCGAGAGCGTCCCAGTTCGCATAGCGGCGGGCGGAGTTGGTCTTGCCGACACCAGCATCACCGTGACAGATGCCGATGGTTCGTTCCTTGCGGACGGCGTTGGCGAACTCGGTGAAGCGTCGGTGCTCTTTGGTCACGATGAAGGCCTGGTTCATCACTCGTCCTCTTCATAGGTGCGTAGCCGGCGCCGATGGGGAACGGGCGCGACGCTGTGCGGCTCCTCCCGGACGGTGGCGGTGGGAATGCGGTCGTTGATGACGTGCCGGAGTTGTCGTCGGCGGGCGCGGCGGGCGGCTTCGATGTCGCGGAGGCTGAGTCGGAGGTTGGGGTGAGCTTCGTCGACGGCAACACAGACGAAGGTGTCGCGGTCGTAGACCCGGATCTCTGAGACGTCACGTGGGTCATATCGAATCGTGACGGTGTGCCCGACGAAGGGTGCGAGCGTCGGGGCGAGGTAGCGCTGGCCCTGGAAGTGAATGCCATCGCGCTGCACGACGCGATTCTTCGGAACAGTGAGAAGAAGCCCATCGAGCTGTTCGAGGCTGTCAGGCATACGCGGGAGCCAGCCGTCAGCGACCCATGCGTCTCGCGGAGAGGCTTCGAGCTCGCGATGCGGGCACTCGTTGTAGGTCCTGACGAAGGCGCCGATCGCCTGGTCGAGGGCCGCCAGATCAAGTACTGGGTGGGGGCTTCTGCTGCCGGGCCCGAGGTGCCCCGGGAGGGTAGCGAGGAGTTCGGTGTTGATGGTGCGGAAGAAGCGTTCGATCTTGCCGCGGCCCTGGGGTCTGCCGACGATGGAATGGATGATGCGGATGCGCAGCTCGATGGCGGTGCGCTCGAGGTGGTGGCTGGTGAAGTCGGAGCCGTGGTCGACATGGAGAACGTCAGGTATCCCGCACATAGCCCACGTCGGGTCGGGCTTTCTCCAGATCGCCTGACGGAGAGCAAGTGCTGTGCTCATCGCGGACGGTGCCCCGGCGAAGACGATGTAGCCGCAGATCGCGCGCGAATAGTCGTCCATCACGATCGTCAGCCACGGCCGATCGGGCGCGCCCCCGGTGCCCATGATGAGGATGTCGAGTTCGGTGTGATCCGCCTGCCACATGTGGTTGGGACGTTCGGCGCGTCGGCGAAACACCAGCTCGTGCTTGTCTCGATAGGCGGCCGGTCCTTCCAACACGAGTGTTACGAGCGCCGGGTCTAGAGCTTGCACGATTTCCCTGACGGTGGCGTAGCTCGGCGCCGACAGGCCATGATGATCTGCTTCAGCGCTTGCTAGGCGGTGCAGCGTGGTCAGCGCTGGTCGCGGCCTGCTCAAAGCCAGTCGTTCGATGAACGCCACGAGCTCAGGCGGCGTTCGACGTACACCAGCGTCCGATCGCTGGTGCGGATCGAGAGCAGTGACGCCGCTTCCTCGGTAGAGCTGATGCCAGCGCTGTAGTGTGCGGAGGCCGATGCCGATGTCTCGTGCGAGGGCGGCGAGGGGTATCTGATCTTCGACGTGAAGTCGGAGAATTCGCCACCGCTCGTCACCGTCCATGGCATTTGCTACATGGCGGTGCTCTCGCGGCCGGCGAGGGCTTGCTGGTGACGGTAGAGGGTGGCGCGACTCCAGCCAACGAGTCGTGCTGCGTCTTCGGCGGTGCGGCCCTTCGCTCGAGCATCGGAGTCGATGGCGAGCTTGTCGGCGATTACTGCAGGATCGGACAGTGGGCGGCCGAAGCGTGTGCCGTTCTGCCGCGCCGCTGCGATCCCCGCATTCACCCGCTCGACGATCAGTTCGCGCTCGTACTCGGCGAGGGTGGCCAGCATGTTGAGCATCAGCCGGCCCGTCGACGTCGCCGGATCGATGCCATCAGAGATAGACCGGACGTGGATGCCGCGGTCACGCAGCAGGTTCACCGTGTTCAGGACGTCCATCAAGGAGCGGCCAAGCCGATCAACTCGCCACACGACCACGGTGTCACCGGACTCTGCATGCTCGAGGAGCTTCTTCATCCCTCGGCGCTCGATCGCGGTCTTGCTCCCGGAGGTGACATCAGCGAACACGTCGCGCTTTTGAACGCCGACAGCCACCAGCGCGTCGAGCTGCAACTGCGCATCCTGACTCGATGTGCTCACGCGGGTGTATCCAAGAAGTCTCACTCGACCAGTGTGACTCACAAACTCCTCGCAGTCATGACCCTGAGACGGTTTCTGTTGAGACGCATTTTCGAGACATCTGCGACCTCGGAATCGCGCGGACCTGACACCGCGACAGCGATGCCGACCGGGCGTCTCAGAAAGCTGTTGTTTTCCGAGATGCAGTTGATGTTGCAGGTACGGTGTCTCCGTGCCGAATAGTTTCGCTCCCGTGGACCCCGTCGCGCTCACGCAGTCTTTGATCCGATGTGCTTCGGTCACCCCGAGCGACGATGGAGCCCTCGATGTCGTGGCAGGCGTACTTGAGAGCCTTGGCTTCATCGTTCATCGGCTGGACTTCGATGGCACCCCGAATCTCTACGCCCGCCGAGGAATCGACGGACCGCACCTGTGCTTCGCCGGTCACACCGATGTCGTTCCCCCAGGCTCTAACGAGTGGAGCTCCGACCCCTTCGATGCGACACTCCGCGACGGGACGATCATCGGTCGAGGTGCCAGCGATATGAAGGGCGCCATCGCCGCTTTCCTCGCAGCGGTCTCGCAGACGCAGCCCGAAGTGCTCGACCTTGGGTCGGTCAGCCTCCTGATCACCGGAGACGAAGAGGGGCCGGCCACGGGTGGCACCGTGCGTGTGCTCGAGTGGCTCGCCGATCGCGGCGACATGCCGGACTTCACCCTTGTCGGCGAAGCGACGAACCCGGAGCGGATCGGCGACGTGATCAAGATCGGACGGCGCGGAAGCCTTAACGCCAACCTGACGGTGCGCGGGTTCCAGGGGCACGTTGCCTACCCCCACCTCGTCGACAACCCGGTGCACCGCCTCATCCGCCTTCTCAACCGACTCGCCACAACACCACTCGACGAGGGGTCCGAGTGCTTCGAGCCGTCGAGTCTCCAGATCACCACGATCGACGTCGGCAATGCGGCGAACAACATGGTGCCCGCCGAAGCAACCGCGCATCTGAACATTCGCTTTAACGACCTTCATTCAGCCGAGAGCCTCGAGGGCTTGATCCGCCGGGCGGCAGAAGAGTTCGCAACCGACTTCACCCTCTTAGTCGAGGTAAGTGCCGACCCCTTCATCACTGCTGGATCGAGCCACGTCGCGCTGTTATCCGAGGCGGTAACATCCGTGACCGGGCAAACTCCCTCGTTGGATACCGGCGGAGGAACTTCCGATGCGCGATTCATCGCCCACTATGGCGAGGTCGCCGAATTCGGCCTCATCAGCAGCACAATCCATCAGATCGACGAACACGTCGTGGTAAGCGATCTGCACCAGCTCACAGTGATTTACTGCACGTTTCTCGCAAAATTCCTGACTCGCTGAAATCCTCGGTGATCCGACGCACGCGTAGCGCGACGTCAAGGAGCGATCAAAGACTGCCGCTACAAAGCGATCAACACCACACCCATGTGCTCATTGCTTCATTTACTCATTTGAGTTCCGGTCGGCGCCGTGCCGAAGGGGTGGTTGCACTCAGTCTACGGACGGGGCCGCCCCCGCCCTCCGATCCATTGAAGGATGCCGATCGTGACGACCGAAACCACGGCGACCAGAAGGAGGAAGGGAAGAGCACCTAGAACCAGGAACAGCACGAAGCTGTCTCCACCCTCGAGCCCGTCCATGACCGCAGCCGCGACTCTAGAAGAGTCAGGACGCCGGCGTGAGCGGCCCGGTCGTGAAGTCACTCCGACCGTCCCCGCCACAGACCTGGAAATCGGAGGGCGTGTCGATTCCCGGTCCGGCGCCGTCCGAGGTGACGAGCACCCGGACAGTCGTCGCGGTCGTCGGCGTGCAGTCGTATGCGCCGACCGCCGAGAGCTGGCCCTCCGCCTGCGCCGACTCACCCGGAGCGAGAGCCCCCGGGAACGCTTCCGCACCCGACGTGCCGGCGGTGGTGAGCTGCGTCCCATCGGCACCGAGCATCAGAACGCCCGGCCACCCGAAGTACGAGCACGCCTGATCCGAGGCGTTCGTGAGCACGATCGCGAACCCTTCCTGGCCCGCCCCGGAAAGCTCGGGCCGGTCCTCCACCGTGACCGTGAGCTGCGTGTCCCGGCACGGGTCCGCCGGCCACACCGGACCAGCCGCCGCCGCACCCGCAGTCGCGGTCGCCGCCGGAGTAGCGGGGGCGGACGTCGGGGCGGCGGTCGCGGTCGACGCCGGCGCGGCGGCCGACGTCGATGCCGGAGCCCCCGCCGTCGAACCGGCGCAACCGACGAGCGCGAACACCGGAACGGCGAGCAGCAGGGCGAGAGTCGAGTGGGAGGTCCGAGTCGTCGTCATCCGGCGAATCTACCTTTGACTGCTCACTCCCAGTGCGAGACGACGGGCGGCGGGACTTCCCGCTCGTGGTTGAGCACTCGAAAAGCGATCGCGAGGACGACGCAGACGCCGGCACCGATCAATGCGGCAGCGCCAGCCACCGTCATCCACAGCGGTTGGACAGCCGAACCGTCCACGCACAGCGGATTCCACAGGAAGCTCTCGGAGCTGGAGTAGCTTCCACGAACCTCGCACGCCTCTGCCGGATCCCACATGTAGAGAGAGGACATCAACCCGAGAGCGGCGGCGAAAACGGTGAAGATCACGGCGAAAACGAGGGGGATCGCGTGATCCGGCCGAGGAGACTGTCTAACGCTCATCGGGAGGGTGCCCCCCCCGGAGTTGCCATCTCTCACCACTCATCGCCCAGCTTGCGGAGCCCGTTGTCCTCCGGCAGGGTTTGGCGCGAGTAGTCGTGCAGAACGTCGGGCGACGCAATTTCCTGTCCGTCACGTTCAACTTGACGGCTGGCCGCAATGACGACGCATGTCACGGCCACGATCAACGCCGCAGCAGTCGACAACGTCATCCATATCGGCTGAACGGTTGAACCATCTGAGCACAGCGGGTTCCAGAGGAACCCCTCTCCCGTCAGGCTGCCTCCGCCGCGGGTCCTGCACGTCTCGCTCGGGTCCCACATGTAGATGGAGGCTACGGCTCCCAGGGCGGCTGCAAGACCGCCGAAGACCAAGGCGAGAACGATGGGCGTCGCTGCACTCGGTTGCGGGGGCTCTCCAACGTTCATCGGGACATCATGCACTGCACTCCGAAGGATTGATCAAGAGCCGGAACGCCAGGCCCGGTATCGAGTACCCGCGGGGGGAGGTCATCGCGCCGCGACAGTGAGGTTCAGCTCTTCACCGACGCGCAGAATCTCGTCCGAAGGGAAGCGGAACGGGTTGAGGTAGAACAGGTCATCGGCCGTCATGCCGAATCGTGCCGCGACGTCCTCTGCGAGGTCGTTGCGAGCGACCGTGTACGACGTCGGCACTCCGTCCGTGGATGACACCTCGCCACGCGCTGCTGCACGTGGGCCGGCGTCCCGGGCCACGAGGGTGCTGCGCTGCGGCTCCACGTTCCACTGGACGTCAGCGATGGCGAGGATTTTGGTTGAGCAGTCGGGGTCGTCCTGCGGGCGGGTCGTGAGAACGAGTTGATTGATCGCTGTCGGGTCGCCATGGAACTCTGCGAGGTTCCGCCACGCTTTGTAGGGCTTCCCTGACTCCGCGTCCGCAAGACGCATCGGGAAATCGACGTCGAAACAGGTGGTATCCGCGTCGATCGGATCGAGCGCTCCCATGACCGCTACGGAACCGGAAGACGCGGTGGGGATGACGAGCTCGTCGGATGTCAGGGCCAGCCGGCCGTCCGCCGCGCTCAACTGGACGGCGCCGGTGGTCCCGTCGTTCCCGGTGAAGGTCGCCACGCCTAGATCGCCGGTCAGCGGGGAGGTGAAGCCGTCGTCCGTGTTCGTCGCCGGTGGCGGAGTCGGTGGTGCAGGCTGCGCCGTGCATCCCGTCATGACCACTAGGCATGCCGCGACCGCGACCGTGTTGCGCACTTTCGAGAACGTCCCCACCGGCTCAGGTTAAGCGACGTCATCGCTTTCCTCGTGGTCGCGTCTCGGCCTGAGATGCTCAGCACGGTTCGGAAAGGGGAACGTCTGTCGCGGGCCAGCAGGAAGCCCAACGGCTCCTAGGCTGACCCGATGAGTTCCCCGGCACCGACCAGCCCTTTCGTGGGTGTAGTGCGCATCGCGGTCGGTGCAGCCGCGATCGCGGTGATCCTCGACACCTACGCGCATCCCTGCCGGCGACCCGAATCCGTTCGACTACTTCGGCTACTTCACGAACCAGACCAGCCTCCTCGCGAGCGCGGTGCTCATCGTCGCCGGATCGGTCGCGCTCGCCCGCCGTCCGACGCCGGTGTGGCTGAGCTACGTCCGCGGCGCGGCGACGGCCTACTCGATCGTCGTCGCCGTGATCTACAACACCCTCGTACCCGGTACCGGGACGGCTCCGCCCTGGGTCAGCGCCGTCCTGCACGTGGTGCTCCCCGCGCTCGTCCTCCTCGACTGGATCGTCGTCGCCGACCGCGGACCGCTCTCCTGGCGCCGGCTGTGGGTGGTCCTGCCCTACCCGATCGTCTGGGTCGTCGTCGTGCTCGTCCGCGGAGCGACCGACGGGTGGGTGCCCTACGGCTTCCTGCTCCCCGAGAACGGGACGCTCTCGCTCGTCCTGCACGTCGCCGGGCTGACCTGCGCGGTGCTCCTCGCGGGCGCGCTGGTCTGGGCGCTGAGCCGACGCCGTGCCTCATCTAGTTGATGTCCAGTCCTCTCTCGCCATGGATCACGAGGAGCTCTGACTCCCGACGTCAGGCGCATCACCTCTCGTATGCGTCCCGACTCGGCCCCGGCGCGCTCTGATCACGCGCAACACGAGATTGATCACCAGCAACCCCGCTCCAGCCGGGATGGCACCGGCCGTAAGAATCAACGCTTGGAAAAGGAGCGGCTGGCTCATCGGCACGGGGGTCAACGACATCGGAAAGACGACGTTCTCGAGCAGGACGGGAAACAGGCCGATAGCGATCCCGCATCAGAGGGCACTCACCACAGCTGGAAGCCACGCGACGAGAACAGGACGACGCGAGAGCCTCCGGGGAGCGACGTAACCTCCGACAGCGGCAACGACGATCCAGATGATGACACCTACACCGCCGGCGCCGATCGCGATGGCTCCCTCGGATGGATCCGCGTCCGTGATCCCCAGAGCCACCATGAAGCTGCTGAACACCAGAACCAGGGCGGCGAGCACAGTGACCACGCCGGCGGCGGTCCAGCCGATGAACGCGTTCACAGATCCATCGGATGCTGAAGTCGAGAGACGTGACGCGGTGGAAGCAGTCGTCATCGTGGGACACCTTCGTTGGTTGTTGCGCGGTAGTCGGACCGACAGATTCCCACCACCGCTAGTATGCATCGCACGCTAACATGCAAAGCATGACAGTCGACGTGGGGGCCCAGATCCGGAAGGGCGTGGTGGAGTACTGCGCCCTCGGGCTCCTATCGCGGGAGCCGATGTACGGCTGGCGCCTGTCGGAGGAGCTGGTGTCGCTGGGCATGATCGCCAGCATCGGCACGCTCTACCCGGTGCTCGGGCGGTTGAAGGATCGCGGTTTGATCACCTCCTACGCAGGGGAGAGCGGTTCGGGCCCGGTCCGGAAGTACTACAAGCTCACCCCCTCCGGACAGGCCGAGCTGGGCGAGTTCCGCCGCCAGTGGGAGCCCTTCACCCGTTCCGTCCAAGCGATCGTGGCAGGAGACGACACATGACCCCGACCAGCGCACCCCGCGAGGTCCAGACCTACTTGAAGCGGCTCGATCGGGCGCTACGGCCCGTCCCTCGTGACGTCGCCTCCGCGATCCGAGACGGGATAGATGAGGAGCTGGCCGGCCTCGAGCCGGCAGAAGCCATCGAGCGCGTGCGGTCCTTCGACGAACCGGAATCCATCGCGGCCGCCGCCCTGGGCGAGAGCCGCACCCACCCCACGCCAGCCGGCCGCGCGAGGGTGATCTGGATCGTCGCCGCCGGAGCCGTCATCGTCCTCGCGGTCGCCCTGGTTTCGACGTGGGCTCTCGCACCTGGCCCCACCCCTGAGGCGACCAGTTCCTCTGTCGTCGCCTACCCGATGCCCGATCTTGGTCCCTCTCCCGCCCCAACACCTCTCGCGCCCGACGAGCAGGAGCAGCTGCGCATCCAGGAGCAGGACCGCCAATGGGAAGGAGTCCTGGCAGGCTTCCCTGACGCGACGAGACCCGCCGACCCGTTCCAGGAATACCGCGACCCGAACGATTCGACAGCACTCCTGGGCTGCCTCACCGCGGCCGGCCTAACGGTCGACCTCGGCTCGAACGCCGCCGGCGGCGGACCCGTCAGCATCATGACGTCCGCCTCGACGGAAGCCGAATCGGTCGCCGCGTTCACCTGCTGGTCGAGCTATCCCACGACCCCCGTGGTGCCCATGACGTCCGAGCAGATCGACTACCTCTACAGCTACCTGACCGAGTACCTCGTGCCCTGCTACGAAGCGAACGGCATCGAGAACCCCGACGCGCCCAGCCGCACCGACTTCATCGACCAGTGGCCGAACCAGGGATGGTTCCCCAGCACGAGCGAAGCGTGGCTGACCGACGACGAGCAAGAAGCGATTGACGAAGCCTGCACTCGACCCATTTGACGGACCGTCTTACAGGCGTCCCGTTTGGGGATCGTTCACCGGTCGCGTATGCAGCTACGGGCAGCGGTAGGTCTTCGCGAAGTCGGTTGCCGTGAACTGCCTTCCCTCGGTCATCGAGTTGAGCGACGGGCAGATGTCGTTGTTGTGCGCCGCCGCTACGAAGGGGGTCGCTGCTTGTGGGACGCAGCCGTAGTCCTGGTCGGGCTGGTCGAGGATGCGCAGCTGACCCGTCTCCCCGGCGGCGAGGTGAAGATCGGACCAGGAGCAGGACCAGGTGAGTGAGGCTCCGGTGTCGTTAGTGATGCTGACGTAGTGCGAAGGGCCATGCACGCCGAACAGCAGATCACCCACCCACAGAACCGCGGCCGCCAGGACGGCTAGAGCGCCCAGCACGAGCGACAGTCTCAACAACCGTCGTTGGCGGGGTGATGTCTGCCGGTCCGGCGAGAGTCCACTCGGATCCCAACTGTCCAGACGTTCAACCACGGCGTATCCACCCCTCGGCGCGACGAGAAGCGGCCTCGACCGCCGCCGCGCTCGTTCCCTTGAGTTCTCCCACGGGAGAACAGTAGGCGTGACGCGGCTCTCACCACGAGGAGCAACCGACTCGCGACCGAGAGCGTCCCGTAAGGGGATCGCTGAACGGGCCGCCTGTATCGGCCGGAGGTTCATCCCTCGCTCAGAGCGGGGGGACCGATCTAGGGTGTGGACATGAGCCGTCGCCCAGCAGCACTCGTGGTGATCGCGGTGAGCCTCTGTGCGCTGACGGCCTGCACACCGAGCCCCGTCGACCCGGCCGAGGTGGCGCAGTGGCGTTTGGATCGCCAGGTCGAGATCGATGCTGACGGCCCCTACCTCGCCGTGCTGTAGTCCGACTCCGAGGCTGGTCAGGACGGCGACCGCATGCAATCGGTCTTCGGTGAGCCGCATTCGCCAACGTCCATCACCTTCTACTGCTACGGCGACGGCACTCTCGACCTGCATCTCGACTCCTCGGCGGTAACTGGCGCATCAACCACAACGACGAGCGCGGTGGAGACGATCGACTGCACCGCGGGCCCGCACGAGATGGACCCGGCGTCCCTGGGCGCCGACCCGATCGACTTGCTCGGTATCGCGACGACAAAGGCCAGTCGTGACACCGCCTGGTTCCTAACCGTGCGCAGCGCCTAGACCGAGCCCAGTGCGACTGGCTGGCTGCCCGGAAAGCCGTCCCGTAGGGGGATCGTCCACCGAAACGGTGATCTTGTAGGGAGTCGTCGGGTGCCTATGCCCCTCCGGCGTTGTTATCCGAGTAGGGCGTCCGCGCCGAGTTCAGCGAGCCGGTGGTCGCGTTCTGGCTCGTCGGCGGTGATGGTGATGACGGCGTCGCGTGCAGCGTCTACGACGACGTACTGTCCTCGTGCACCGTCGAGTCGCCAGCAGTCACGCGGTCCGTCCCAGCCCGCTAAGCCGTAGCGCGTGAACGGAGCGGGGCCGCCCGTGTCGATCCACGAACTGTGCATGCGGTCGATCCGTTGTGCACTGATCAACTGTCGGCCGTTCCACATCCCGCGGTCGCGGAGGAGCTGGCCGACGCTGGCTAACTCCTCCGTTCGCAGCTCGAGGCCGCTGCCGGCGATGATCCATCCGTGCGGGCATCGGTGCCACTCGGGATCGTCGATGCCCAGCGGTGTGAACAGCCTGGGGATCAGCCAGTCTCGGACGTCGCCGACGATCGCGCCCAGCATCCGCATCGCGACGTACGTGCTGGCGTCGGAGTACTGGAAGACGAGGCCGGGCCCGCGGGAAGGCTTGCTGAGCATGGCGTGTGCAAGGTCGGCTTCCGGCCAGGGGTCGCTCTCGAACCACGGGAAGTCGATACCGCTGGTCATCGACAGCAGGTGCTCGATCGTCACTCCGTCGACGTCCGCTCCGAGGGAGGCGGCTGGTAGCAGCTGTCCGACCCGCGAGGCAGGGGTCAGCAGTTCCTCATCGAAGGCGAGTCCAGCGGCGAGGACCGACACGCCCTTGGAGACCGAGTAGATGTTCGTGCGGTCGTCGTTGCGCCAGCGGTGTTGTCTCTGCTGATCACCGACCCGTATGACGACGCCCAGGGCGCGGAGCCCCTCTGCGTCGACTCCGCTTACGAAGCGGCTCAGTGCCAGGTCGACGTCGATCATTTCGCCATTCTGACGCCCCTGAGCAGATGAGCAGTGATTTCCTCGACCGTCCAACCGCACCAAGGTGCCGGGAGCGTTCCGTATGGGGATCGTCTACCGGGCGGGTTGGTTGAAGGATTCTCTGGGATTGGATACTTGTTCTGGTCGACCCCTTCGGTGATCTGCCCTTGTTTCGCACGCTTGACACAAACCCTCGCCCCTTTGTATCGTCTACTCAATACAAAGGGGACGGTCATGGGTAACTGGGGCTTCGCGGAGATCACGTTGGTCGTGATCGGTGTGCTCGTCGTGGCGAGCGTCGTCGCGGGAGGAGTGTCGCTGCTGACTCAACGTCGACAGCCGCCTGCCGTAGTGCGCGCTCATCGCGTCGGCGTCGTGCGGATGGTTACCTCGGTCGCCGCCGCGCTCGTCGCTTTCGCGGTCGCGGTGCTGATTCACATAGCGAATCCGCGCTTGGAGTCGGTGCCGTTCCTGCTCGGGCTGCTGCTCGCAGCGGCTGTAGGGCTCGGCGTGTTCAGTGTGATGCCCGTGCCCTCCATCGATGGAGCGATGAGGCGACGCACGGCGAGCGTGATGCCGAGACGACTTTCGGATTACTCCACGGTTCGACAACGCGCGACCTTCGCCACGATCGCCTCGATGACTGCGCTCATCGCACTCCTGAGTGGTCTGCTGTCGAAGCCGGCGGACGATGGTCGCTGGATCTGTCCGGTGATGTTCTCGGACCCCTGCCTCGCTGGAGGGCCGTTCCTGTTCCCGGGATGGCTCTTCGCAGCGCCGGCTCTTCCCCTGATCGGTCTGCTCGTCGTTGCCGTTCGGCACGCTCTGCGCCGCGTCGTCACCTCTCCCGCTACCGCTTGGCCCGAGCTCAGCGAAACAGATACCGCGTTGCGGCGCGGCGCGGTGCGGCTCGTTCTTCGTGTTGCCAACGCCTCACTCCTACTCACGAGCACGGTCTTCCTGGGCTCGGCGGCGCTTCCGCTGATGAACGCACCTGTTCTCGAGACGGGCATGACGCCCGATTCGGCACAGCTCGCGGGGATCGTTGGACTGGTGCTCTTGGGTGTGGCCGGCGTCGTGTTCCTCGTCGGCATGGTGATGGCGGTACTGGCCGCCACGTCTCTGGCGCGCCTTCCTCGGGGTGCCGCTGACGTGTCGACGGTGATGGCGTGATGAGCATCGAGGTCGACGCTGACGATCCTCGACCGCCCTACGAGCAGATCCGCGCAGCGTTGGCGGCAGAAATCACGTCTGGCCGGTTGCAGGCAGGCCAGCGCCTCCCGACCGTTCGACAGATTGCGGGTGACCTCAGAGTGGCGGTCGGTACGGCAGCGCGCGCCTATCGGGAACTGGAAGAAGCGGGCCACGTCGAAACACGACGCTCCCAAGGCACCACAGTCAGACCCGGGCGAATCATCGCCATCGACGTCACCGCAGCTGCAGAAGCATTCGTTCGGGACGTGCGGCGAGATGACGTCGAGCTAGCGGACGTGCTCGCCGCCATAGAGAAGGCGTGGTCGACGAAGCGGTAACCACCAGGGGGCGGTCGTTCACCGTTCCGTATGGGGATGGTTCACCGAGTCAGTCGACGTGGTGAGTCAGCCGACGGTGAACTCACCAAGTTGGGTGGTCCCGTCTGTGGCGTAGACGGGGATGGTGTGCGTGATCCCGTCGTTCTGTTCCTGCCATTCGAGGGCGTCTTCAGGAGTGGTGAACGAGCGCTGCGCGGTGGTGCCGTCCGCGTCCTCGAGGTCACTCCGGCGCACGTAGCCTTGCCGGCCGTCGTCGGCAGTGACGGCGATGAGGTCCGGTTCGCCGTTCTCGTAGATGACGCCGTAGCTCTGTCCTTGCTCGTTGGTCGCCCAGTCGGTGGTTGTTGCGGTCGCGTAAGTGGCGGTGATCGACCAGCTCGCGTCCGGTGACGTGGTGATCTGCACGCTGCCGTCGATGACGTTCGACAGCGGGAAGAGCGAAGGTGCGATGCCCGGTTCAGTCCCCGTTCCGAAGTCGGTCGAGGAGCAGCCGAGGCTCGATCCGTCCGGGAAGCTGAACCGGCCCGGGGTGAGGCAGCGCAGTGAGAGGACGACGCCGTTCGCGTCGTCGGGAGTGGCGCCGAGGTCGATGGAGTCGGTGCCGGTGAAGGTGCCGGTGGTCGTGGTGCTGATCGTGGTGATGTCCATCGCTCCGGGAAGGGGGAGGAGCCCGGTGGCGGCGGCGGTCGCGGTGCCGGCGAACAGGGCGAGGGCTGTGATTCCTCCGCCGAGCCACCACCGGCGCCGCGTGGATCGTGAGCGGGCGGGAGTGTCGATGTGGTCGATGAGGGCGGTTCGGAAGGCGCCGGCGAAGTCGTCGCTCATCTGCGGGGCGGTCATGACGTTTCTCCTAGCGTCGACTGGAGGTAGAGGTCGAGCGTGGGGTGTCCGAGGTGTTCGCGCAGCGCGGTCCGAGCGCGATGCAGCTTCGTCCGGGTCGTGCCGGCGCTGAGGCCGAGCACGGGTGCGGCGTCGGTAGGGCTGTAGCCCTCGATCATCACGAGCGTGACCAGGTGCTGATCGGTCGGGGACAGTTGCGCCAGCGCAGCAGCGAGACGTTGGTCTGCGAGTTCGTCGCTCAGGGCGACGTCCTCGGCTGAACGGTGATGCTCACCGTGGGGGAGCGCGTCGAGGAGGGTGCGGTAGCGGCGGCGGCTGCGGGTGAGGTTCCGGGCGGCGTTGGTCGTGGTGACCAGCAGCCACGGCAGAACCGAGCCGTCCACGAGCCGCACCGACGCGCGTCGGCGCCAGAGCTCGAGGAACGCGATTGCCGTCGCGTCCTCGGCATCGTCGGTGTCGACCAGGAGTCGGTAGGCGTGCCTGAAGACGCGGGCGCGATGCTGATCGAAGATCAGCGCGAAAGCCGCGCCATCCCCGGAGGAGCCTCGCTCCCACGTCTCCGCGTCACCGCTCTTCGTCGCGTCCATACCTAGTAGTGTCCGGCCGGCCTCGCAGCGTTACGCGCGACGCAGATTCAGTCGTCCCGTAGGGGATCGTTCAGCGGATGGCGGCGGCTGGCTGAGAGCCTCGATCAGCGGTCTCCGTCGCCCGCAGCGGAACGAGTCCGAGTGCGCGTCTGAGGCCGAACGCGCCCGACGCAGGCCCGCATAACTCTCGCCGCCGCCGGTCCTACGTTCGGCTAGGTTCAACTCGTGTCTTCGAGTCGACCAAGTGACCTTTCCGCTTCGGCAACGACAGGAGCAAGTTTTCTTGCGCACGCGTGGATAGCCCTGCTTGTAGAGGTTTCTTAAACGATATCTGCTCTTATGATTGCTGGACCGATGCGTGAAGCGGCTTCGGGAGTGCAATACGCGTTGGCAGATGCAATTATTGAATACGCCTGGCCGTTTGCTTTGGTTGCTGTAGTTCTTCTGGCACTGTCGCCTTTGACCTCGAAGATATCGAGGTCAATTAGTGGCAGCACTAATGGTGGTTCTCGTCAACCACTAAGCGTCATGAGACAAGCTTGGCTTATTTCGTTAGTTGCGTTTGGGGTTTGCTTAATTCCCGCAACCCTTGCCAGCGCTTTCGGTTTTTTGATAGTGCCATTATTGCTAATAATTGGCATACCGTCGTCCTTTTGCGTAGTTTTGTTTTTCTTGCATAGGGCGATTGCGCGCAGTGCGCGGCGAATTAGGCCTTGAAATAGTTGGTGGCGGGCTTGCCGCCATACTCTGCGTCACGCAGTATCGCCAGCGACTGCACAATCCGCCGCTGTCCCGTATGCGGATCGGTCTCCGGGACAGATCCGACCCGGATGGACCAGTGCGCTCCTGCCGTTCACTCGCTGGTCCGAGAGTGATGGTGTGCATACACTGTCGCTCAATGCTTCCGCCGTGATCGCGGGCGTAATCACTCTCCTCGCCCTCGTCGCGGGCGTCTTCCTCGACGGATTCACGTTTGCGTGCAACGAGTCCCTTCCTCCTCAGTGCACGGGGTTCCACGTCGCGTGGCCGGCTCTGTGCTCTGTCGCCCTCGCGAACCTCGTTCTCCTGGTCGTAGCGATGCGCGTCAGCACGCGCTCCCACGCTCGATGGAGGTCGCTGCTGCTCGCCTTGGGGGTGGTCGGCGCCGTCACCAGCTGGGTTCTGGCTCTGCGTACCGCCGTGATCGTCGGTTGAGCAGACCACGGCACGTTCCGTATAGAGATCATTGACCGGTCAGCCATCGATCTTCTGAGGTATCGGACGAGCGGTCGGATGGACCGAGGGGGTGGGGTCGTATGGCGGAGTCGTGTCCCGAGGGGAGTCGAGGGACGCCAACCCCAGGAGGGTGATCGTCGCCACAAGAGCGCAGGCAGCAGTGATGAGCGCCGCGAGCAGTAGCCGCTCAAGGGTGCGCATGGCACGAGGTTATGGCACGAGGTGAGCGGCTTAGGCCGTTCCGCGCGCATACCGTATGGGGATCGTTCAGTGGGTCGTCTCTCCGCCGGGTTCGGCGGTTCAGTGAGAGAGTGCCCTTGCTGTCAGCTCGCGCAGACCTACAGGTTCTTGCCGAGCTGGGTCCAGCCGCAGTGTTCAGCCCGGAGTGCGCAGCGGGCCGGGCCGAACAATTAGCTAGCGAAGGACCGTGTAGCAGCTGCTTCAACCGGTGTGTTTGGGCGAGCCCCAGGGTTCCAGGTGCGTGATGGGTAGACGAGGGCGAGACCGGCAGCTGCAATCCAGCACGCCGTCCAGAGGCCGTGTCCGGGAGTGCCGTCGGCGCTGCCCCATTCGACCCAGAAGAACCCGGGGTCTGCCACAGGGCAGGCGAGAACAACTGCTGCAACCGTCGCTACCCCTGCGGGAACCCAGGGAACGAGGCGTGCGACCACCAGGGCTACAACGACGAGAGCGAGGGCGCCCCAGAGGTACAGAAGGGGCATGAGGTCGTAGGACGACATGGCGTCAGCGCAGGACGGGTTCATTTTATTCCATCTAGCGCCTGTGCATGCCTGCCAGTAGGACGACGTTGCCCAGGTCACCCACAGCGCGACGCCCATGAGCGTAGCTGCGCACGCCAACCGGACCAGAGCCTTGGTGTGCTGACGTCGCCCCATGCTCGAAATGCTAGTCCGCCGACCGTCCCGCTGAACGATGGGTTACCGGTCGGGCAGGTGATCATCCGGATTGATGTCCGCTCGCTGTAGAGGTCCGTCGTAGACGCTGCCGGTGCTCCACATGGCGATGACGGCCCACCCGAGGTCGGCGTGTGCGATCGTGCCCTCCGGGATGGTGCGCGAGAAGAGGGCGTAGTCGATCCCGTCGACAGAGAGTATCGAGACGGTCCATCCGTCTCGGTCTTGGGCGAGAGCGAGCGAACGAGCTTCGACTTCCTCGATCACGGCGACCCCATCGCGCTTTCGGGAGTCTGTGGGGAGCGTGCCAAGGAGGAGACAGCCGGCGGCGAGGGAGGCGATCGTCACAGGGTCGGTCACCATCCCGTGTACGTGATCGCGGGGTCCGACGCGAGTCCCGGGTCGCACCATAGTGCGGACCGAGCAACGCGCGACGTGCAGTCCGCGATCGATCGCGATCGTCGTGTCTTCATCGGTGCCGGCGCCATGAGTCGTGGTCCACAGCTCGCGGCCTGACAGAGGGATGAGCGTCTGCATGTGCTCATCCAAGCCTGTGTCCGTGGTCGTGCCAAGGAGTCGTCGCTCATTCACGCTGCCTTGCTCCGGGTGGTGTCCGTTAGGGGATTGCCACCCGGGCGGATGGGGCCGTTTCGTACGGCTCCCATTACGTTCGGGCTGGTGCCGGACATGTACTCGGTATGAGCACCCGAAACGGAGCACCCGTGGCCGACCCACTCGACGACCTGATCCGCCGCGCCGCACCACCCACCCGCCAGTCGTATCCCGCGTTGCGCGGCGATGCGGACCGTCTTGCTCGCCTGACGATCGAGGAGGTCGGCGACAGCACCCGTCGTCCGCGGCGACGTCGCAACCTGTGGCTGGTCGGCGCGCTGAGCGTCGCCGGCCTGAGCCTAGGCATCACGGGCGCGGTGGCAGGCCCCGCGATCCTCGACTGGGCAGGCTTCACCCCCGACGCAGCCGTGCAGCGCTCCTTCGACCTCGGAGACGGGCAGGGCAACGTTCTCTGCCAGGTCGCGATTCGCGTCGAGCCGGACTACTCCGCCGGCCAGGGCGCAGACGTCGAGCGTGAGGCGCGCGAAGCGCGCGTCTTCCTCAGTACCCACGACTGGGACCCGACGATCGCGAGCGTCGACGCCGAAGCCAGACGTACCGTCATCGAGCAGGAGCAAACAGAGGCAGACACCCGTGGCTTCACGGCGGATCCTGGGATCGCGGTGACCCGGCTGATCGCGGACCGCATCATCGAGCAGTTCAGAGAGGCCGGATACGGCGAAGGCGTGTCCATTGAATCGGCTGGCGGCTGCAACATTACCGAGGAGCAGGCGCCGTGAAGGCGAAGAGGACCGCCGTCTTGAAGGCCGTCTACCTCGCCAACGCCTCCGACCTGCTCAGCTACTTCGAGCGACGCGTCTCGCCCGTCGCGGATGCAGCGGATCTACTCAGCGACACCTACCTCGTCGCTTGGCGCAAAGTCGACTCCATCCCAACGGATCCCGAGCAAGCACGAATGTGGCTGTTCGGCGTCGCCCGCCGCACCCTCGCCAACGCTCAGCGGGGAAATGCCCGCCGCTCCGATCTGGCCATGAAATTCGCCGGGACATTGCGGGCGATGCCACTCGAGGACCCCACCGCGGAGCATCTCGACGTCCGACGAGCGCTCGACGCGATCGCTCCCGACCAGGCGGAGCTCATCAAGCTCGTGCTCTGGGACGGATTCACCGTCATCGATGCCGGCAACATCCTCGGCCTCTCCGCCAGCACCGCCCGCGGACGATACCAACGCGCCCGCACAGCTCTCCGCGAACTGCTCACAGAGAACGAGCTCGTCACGGACGGCACCAGCTAGCTAGGCGACGTCGAACGCACCCCGTTCCGTAAGGGGATCGTTGACCGGCAGAGGGGCTCTCCGCTATGTCCTCGCTCGATCTTCCTGCGACTCGGTGATGAGCTCCTGCTTGCGTTCGGCTCTGAGCGCGACGACGGTTCCCGCGAGAGCGAGGGCGGCGGCTACGGTGAAGAGGGCGGTGGCGTCCCACCTGTAGTGGTGGATCGTGATCTCTGGCGAGGTCTCGCTGGCTGCGTCGGTGCAGGACAGGGTATTGCCGGGCTGCGTCCAGCGGTCTCCTGTGGCATCGTCCAGTACAGCGTCGTCGGGGTGGATCCGCACCGTTGAGTCGTTCGGAATTTGCTGTCTAAGCATCGCTTCGACTAGGCGCTGATTTTAACAATAGATGATACTAAGAAAGAAATCCCGAGAACAAGCATTGCTATAGAAACAAATAATACGGTGGCCGGGGTTGATGACCTGGCGACACGTTCCGCCCTGTTCCCGTAAATTCTCCGTATCATCCTCGCGTTGAAGCGCGCGTAAGCCTTTCCTTTCCATGTCAGCAATATTGCGGCGGTAATGAAAATAATGCCTGCTACTAGTTGAATATATCGTTCGTCCATTGGTTATACTTCTCTTCTGCTCGTAGGGACAACGCACTCGTCGCCACAGGAGAAACCCGAAGCGGCGATTCTGTTGCCGGCCGCCCGCTCACCGCCAGCAGTTCTGGTCGTGGGAAAACCTAGCTCTTCCGGCACGCCTGATGAGCTGCGTGGAGTTGGACCCAAGCAGTGGGCGGTGTAGCTCGACATGTCCCGTACGGGGATGGGTTACCGGTCAGCGCAGCTTCGGCGCGCGGACCTGCTCGCCGGGCGCGCTCAAATCGGATACCCGAAGTAGCGTTCGATCCAGCTCGAGTTGCTCATCACGCGCGGTCCGTCGTATCGGGCCCAGAGCGTTTCTTCGGCAGTGACTGTGAAGTTCACGGTGTCGAGGGCTGCCAGTATCGGTGACAAGTCCTCTGGTTCGACCAGCGCATCGAACTCCTCGCGTGTATACGCTTCCTGGGCTTCGAGGGCAATGAAGCAAAGGTCCCCGTGTCGGCTGATGCAGATGACGAGGTTCGCCGAAGTGCGGTTTGCTGCACCGTCGACCGTGACGTGCGTGAAGGTCGCGGAGTCCTGCCATTCCCAGGGACGATCCGCCGTTACAGCACTGGGAAAGCTCTCATCGAGCAGTGCGACGAGGGCGTCCACCTTTGCCGCCAGTCGCTGACCGTCGAAGTCAACCGGCTCATCGCCGGGCCCAGGGATGTCCAGCTCGCGCAACCGCCGCTCAAGCGCGATTCCCTCTAACCACATGCCTCAAGTCTCTCCCTAGCTGTAGTTCGGCGCCTCCCAGAGCAGTGCCGAAGAGGGCGCACGGGTATTTCATCGGAGGATTATCCAGCGGGCGTCCGGTAGGGGATGGTTCATCGGGTGCGCTGGTAGTCACTTGACGCGGTTGGCGAGGCCGAGCTGCCCGCAGACGTCGGAGGTACCGGGAATGACAGCTGCAATGCCGTCGGGCATGACGCAGACGGTCAGTTCGGAGGGAATCTGTCCTGGTCGAAGGTCGACTGGTGAGCCATTCGCCGTGTCGACGTCAAGTGCGCCCTGCCTCCACAGGTCGGAGCAGAACGCGATCGCGTCCGGGATCGGCACCTGATCGCCGCTGCCGGGTATTCCGTCTTGTGTTGCGAGGGCTCCTGTGGTGCCGGGGAACTCGGACCCATTGCGTTCTGCTCGCGCGAAGCAAGCGACCGTCATGGTGTCGGACACCGGCGCTTGGGCGAAGACGAGTCCGCCCGAGACCGCGGCGAGGATGACGGCCGCGGGAACCGCGGCGATCGCGATCCGGTGACGTCGGTGGCGCCCGCTGCCTGGGTCATTCTCTGCGGCCTGCGCGATCACCGTTCGGAGGGCGAGGGTACGGTCGTGCTCTGGTGCTGTCATGTCAGTACTCCGCGGGTCGGAAGGTGTGGGGAAGTGTCCGCCTGCGTGTGAACTCATCGCGTAGGCGACCTCGGGCGCGGGACAGTCGGGACTTCACCGTCCCGACCGGAATGCGCAGCACGGCGGCTGCTTCCTCGAGGGTGAGCTGCTCAATGACGCAGAGCGCGAGGATCTGCTGATCCGCCGGCCGCAGCATCGTCAGTGCAGCTCTGATGGTGCGGCTGCGTTCGGCGGATGCCGCTGCGGCTGCCACCGTCACTGCTGGATCGGGCGCGTTGACAGGAGGTGGAAGAGTGCGCAGCATCCGCTCGTATCGGCGTCGACCGCGACCGATGTTCCGGGTGACGTTCAGGGCGACGACGAGCAGCCACGCGGCGAGCGAGTCGTTGACGAAGCGGACGTCGGCGCGCTTACGCCACGCCTCAAGGAACACGACGGCCGCGGCATCCTCCGCGTCGACGGACTCCCCGAGCAGTTGACGGCAGTAGGCCCGAACGCGCAGGTGATACCGGTCGAAGATCAGCGCGAATGCCCGCGGATCAGCCCCCGTCGCGCGCCGCCAGACCTCGCGATCCGTCTCCCATTCCACACCCATGCCTAGAAGTGTCCGCTTGATCGAGTTGGTTCCAAATCAAACTCAAGTGATACAACTCGACGTGAAACCGGCAGGGCGTTGAGGAGACGTCAGCCAGTCCCGTTTGGGGATCCTCGAGCGGAGAGTTGCAAAGCGGATCTCGTCTGAGACGATCGGCTCGGATCGGACACCACTAGGCATGAGCACGCCACCGGAAGCAGCAGCACTCGCGCGAGACGCTGCGGCGCGCACCGATGACGCCGCCCTGATGGACGGCGCGAGGCGAGGCGACCGGGCTGCGTTCGGCCGGCTCTACGACCGGCACGCGGCGACGACCTACCGCTACGCCCTCAGCATCGTCCGCACGCCCACCGACGCCGAAGACGTCGTGCAAGACGTGTTCCTCACCACGTGGACGCGGATCAACGACGTCGCGATCGTGGACGCGTCCGCCCTCCCGTGGCTGCTCACCACCGCCCGGTTCACCGCGCTGAACCTCCTCCGAACCAAGACCCGTGCACGGAACCGCACCGAGGACGCGGACCTGTCGCTGCACCCGGATCGACGTGGCACCCCTGACGAGGAAGTCACGAGACGCCAGCTCGCCGCGGCGATCGAGGAAGCCGTCTCCGAGCTCTCCGAGACCGATCAAGCGTTGTACTACCTGTGCATCGAACAGGGCAGCAGCTACGCCGACGCCGCGAAAGCACTCGGCTCCACCCACGGCGCCATCCGCAACCGGCTCAGCCGGCTGCGGATCACGCTCCGCACCACCCTGCGCCCCTTCGAAAGGGAGAACTGATGACCCACGACCTCGGCCCCACCACGGAACAGCTCACCAGGATGCGCGCCACCATCCTCACCGACATCGCTGCCCGCCACCGCTCCACCAAGCGCCGCCGCCTCGTCGGGCTCGGCCTCGCGGCCGTCGTCGCGATCGGCACCAGCGCCGCCGCGATCACCGTAACGCAGGCCAGCAACGACGAAGCAAACACGAGCTTCGACTGCTACTCCGTCGCCGACGTCCGCGCTGACCACACCACGAGCATCCTCGTGGACGACGACCGCAACGCATTCGAGCTGCTTCCACTGTCCGAGCGGGTCGCCGCCGCCCTCGAACGATGCGAAGCGAGCTGGAGCGCCGTCCCCGACGAGCCCTACCCGGGAAGCGGACCCATCAACGTACCTAACCCGACGGTCTGCGTCCTCGCGGACACCAGGCTCGGCGTCTTCCCGAACAGAGCGGGCCAGCCCACTGGCCCCTTCTGCGAAGGACTCGGCCTGGCAGCGCCGGCACTCGCGGCATCTGCCGACTGAGCCATCCCACGGAAGGCGTTACGTCCCGTAAGAGGATCGACTGGCGGGCTATTCCTCGATCGGTTCAGCGCCCTCGAGCGGAGTCAGCGTCGCCCAGAATCCGTTCCCGGAACTGAGGTACAGGCGGAGGGGCTGGTCGGTGTCCATCGGGTCTCCGTCCGGGTAGAGGTCGGTGCCGCTGCACGCATCAGGCATCGACACGACGCGGATTGTCTCTCCTGCAATGAACGGTCCCTTCTCTGTCTCATCCACGGTGACCATGTATGCGGATGCTGCGACGCTGAAGACGCTCTGAGTTCCCGAGGCGCGAGGGGAGGCGGTCGTGATGACCGCTTCGGCGACCTCGTAGCGGGCTTCCGCGGATCCAAAATACGCCCAGCCCGGGCATCCCGACGTCTGCACCGCCGGCGCGCAGCCGGCGGCGGTGAGCAGCGCCGCTCCGGTTGTGAGTGCGGCAGCAACTGGAATGCGGTGACGCGAACCCGAGGTCATGCCGGTGACGCTACCCGCTCAGCTCCGTCCCATATGGGGATCGGCTAACGAGACCGCGTGCCGTACAAGGCGCTCTTCACTCCCCGCCGTTCACTCACCGAATGAGCGAACAAGCTGTGCCCGTCGACGTTCTGCGCGTGCACGGTGCGTCACCGCTGGCGCGATGATGTCGTGCTCGTCGTGGAGGGCGATCCGCGCGTGGTGTCGGTTAATCTCGTCGCTGTCCTCTGCGATGAGTTCGATTGCTCGTCTGGGTCGGTCGGCGCGGAATAGTACTGCCCAGCGCACCTCGACCGACCGGTCGCGCGCCAGCCGGAGCAACTGCTCGTCATTGGGGTACTGGAGTCCGCCCTCTGCGGCTCCGGCGCGGACGGCGCGATCGCGGTCGGTGATGAGACGCTCCATCTGTGTCAGGGAGATGCGGGGGTTGCGCGCGCACATGCCGCGGACAACCGGTGACGGGTCGGTGAGAAGCGACTCGAAGATCTCCAAGTCGTCGGTGGTCTGAGCCGTCCGGCCACGAGTCTCCCCGAAGGGATCCGCCGCGAGTGTTCTCTGTACCGCAAGGGCGAGCGACCTTTGGTCGTCGTCCGCGTACAGGTGGGCAAGGATCGCACGGACCCACTTGTCCGTTGATTTCGCCGCGATCTCGTGGAGTTGCGGGCGTTCACGAAGGCTGCTGGCGGCGGCGAGGCGCACGGCGTCGACGTCATCAGCGAGGAGACGCCCGATCGTCAGGTCATCCGCAGCGGCGTTCTCGGCAACAGCGATGCGCACCTGTTTCGACTCGTGCCCGGCGAGTGCCCGCGGGAGCACAGCGTCCACCGACGACTCTGCCCGAAACTTTGCCGAACGAATTGAGGGCATGACCACGATCATGTCAGCAGGCGTCGCGGTCGATGCGGGGGAACCAGTCCCGTACCAAGGCGGTAGGAGTTTCAGTCTCGATAGCCGATCGTGCACCGGACGGATTCGTTAGGGGTTCTCGCTCGCCGGCCCTTCTGTGTCAGCGAGGAAGGTGGCGGCGAGTCGAGCGACCTTCTGGCGGTATCGCTCGCCGGCTCCGATGCCTCGCGCGTCGAGCTCGTCATCGACCTCGATAAGCGGCTGCGCAGCTGCCGGTCCGTCGTGACCGATCCGGTCGTGCACCCAGGATGAGAAGGAGCGGAGATCCCAGTCGCCGGTGAGGAAACGACGGCATGCGACGCGCAGCGCGAGAAGCGGGATCTCCTCACCGTCCCGATCCAATGGCCGCGCGCCCGCTTCGATGAGTGCCGCCGAGCTGAGGTCGAAGACGTCGGCGGGAGTGGCGCTGGAGTAGAGGGACGCGAGAGCGACAAGGGACTCGCTGTCACTCCCTGCTGCGACGAGATTCGCTGCCAGAGCGATCACG
The DNA here is from genome assembly GCF_002931415.1 of Rathayibacter sp. AY1E8. Taxonomy (NCBI): domain Bacteria; kingdom Bacillati; phylum Actinomycetota; class Actinomycetes; order Micrococcales; family Microbacteriaceae; genus Rathayibacter; species Rathayibacter sp. AY1E8. Next base: position 24,948 of record NZ_PSVI01000020.1, on the reverse strand, counting down.
TCTCGGGGCTGGACCAGCCCGAAGAGGAGAGCGGCTGTCGTTTCGCGCAGGGTCGGGATCGAAGGGTCATCACGGTCTTCTGCATCGTCTCGCATCCGACCTCCTCCGACCAGTCGCTCGCTGCCGCCCCGCGCTGCTGTCGCGGCGGCGGCGTCAGCGCGACTCGACACGTCGATCGGAACCGGTCGGTGACAGGTCGGCCCGTGGCTGAACCCGTGCTCGAGCTCGTAGACGCATTCCGAGCAGACGTGACCGCCGGCCGGTCCGGCATCCGCGACGTGCTCCACCCACGGGTGAGAGCACGCGCTACAGGCCTCAGCGAGCAGGGAGCGGAACCGAGCGCGGCGCGAACGGCGAGCGTCAGCTCGCGGGCGCCAACGCGGGAGGCCGAACATCCCGTGAGCGTAGCGAGCGCATCGCCACGCCGTCGCGCGCTCCGCCGTGCTTCCATCGCTTCTGGCGTCCCGTAAGGGGGTCGCTGAGCAGGAACTTCTCGAGTCCCGCGGTGCCGATGATCGGTGCCGTGTGGCGGTACCGTCGTTGCCCCTTTCGTAGAGGACCTCTGTGATCACCGTCAGCAGGTCAGGGTGAACCTGACGAGCTGGAGACCAACGCTCGTCGCAGTGATGGCAGCGAACGCGATGAGCGACGCCGCCGGACGAGACGGCACTCTGCGTCTCTTGGTCAGCATGAGGATGCTGGATGCGCCGAGCGCCCAGGCAGGTGTGCTGAGTGCGGCGATGAGGAGCAGGACGGGTCCGCCTGTCGGAGGCGGTCCAGGGTCATCCATCTCCGCGAAGCCCATCAGCCCGGCGATGAGGATCGCTAGTCCCGAGAACGTCACGATTCCGAGGATCGCTGTGAGGAGGAGGGCGTAGGGGAGCGCGGTCGACGTGAGCGCACGCGCGGTCTTCGCCGCCGCATAGACGGATCCTCCGATAACGAGCAGGGCGCCGAGGTACCAGGCTGCTGCGCTCAGCGGGATCTCGCGCGGCCGGCAGTCCGTCATGGCTGGTGAGGCGAGGGTCAGCAAGCTCGCGCCGGCCTGAACGAGAAGCGCGGCGACAACGGTGAGAACAATCGCCGTCGCACCGGCGATCCGCCTCGCGCGCAACCGTGCATCGTTCTGCTGGTCGGTCATGGGCTCGAGGGTAGCTACCCCAGTCGGATAAAGAGGTCTAGTGGAGGCGGCCGCCCTCCATGGGACCGTCAACCATGCGTCCGGTAGGGGATGCTCCACCGCGACAGATCCACTGTCTTGACGCAGGCACGAACGTGCTCACTCATCGCCTCATCACCATTGACGGTCCCGTGAGGGATCCCTGGCCGGCTGATGAGGTCGTGCTGTGGCCGGATTTAGCTGGTGAGTTGGCGGACTTGTTCGATGGAGAGCTGGCGGTCGGCGTAGAGGACGATTCGAGCGGTCGGGTCTGGGCTGTGCGCATCCGGACCTTCCCACCTCCGCTGGAGGCCGAGTCGCTCAATCGTGCGGCGGGAGCGTGCGTTGCGTTCTGCGACGACCGCGGTGACGGGCAGCTCCGGTCGGAGTAAGTGGGCGAGTTCGATGCCGGTGAGGGCGACTTCCTGCGCGTAGCCCTTTCCCCAGTGGTCGGGGTCGAGGGTGAACGCCACGTTCCAGGCCGCGTCGGAGAGGAGGGTGCATCCGCCCATTCCGATCAGATCATGGTTGTCGGTGGGGGAGTCGCGCCGGCGGATCACCCAGCTGCTGAGTCCGTCTTGTGTCCACTGGGTCCTCCGGTACGCGATGACGGCCCGGGTCTGATCGGCGGAGAGATGGAGGAGGAGCGGATCTTCTTCCGCGATCCGCGGATCGGTGTAGAGGCGGGACAGCTCGTGGAGGTCGGTTTCGGCGGGCCGGCACAGTCGGAGTCGGTCGGTGAGCACGTCGAGGTCCCCTGGGGCGCAGGCCTGTCCGTCGCTCACGATCATGGGACGAGGATTCCACGTTCCGACCACTCGACCAGCGTTATGTGCGCGTGCGATCCGTCGCGGGAGGCCGCCCGTACGGGGACGGGCTAGCGGTCAGTCCTGCGCAGTGAACTCGATCTCGGGTGCTGCCCCGTCCGCCAGGAGGAAGTAGCCGATGAACACGACGTCTTCGCTCGTGGTGTCGAACTTGGAGACGATGACCCCGGCAGGCTCGTAGAAGACGTCGCCGGCGCGAAGGGTGGTTTGTGCCTCCTCACCGATCTGGAATGTGACCGACCCCCTTTCGATGGCTCCGAAGACAGGGCCGTTGTGAACGTGAGCACCGCCCTTCGTGCCAGCTGCGATTGAGATTCGGCGCACCTCGACGTGGGACACGTCCATGCCGCCTGCAAGCGACTGGTGGAGAAGAGTTGATCGAGTGATGGGCGATTCAGTCATGGTCACAGCCTGGTCGGACGGATCGCTCAGACGTGGGTCGTCGGACTCAGGAAATACGGCTCGCAATGTGCGGTTCTCGCCAACGGCCGCGTGGTCCGACACCCCCGCCGCTGCCGGAACTTGTCTCGATAGCCGATGGGCTAGCGCGTCAGACCCAGCGTTTCTCTGCAGACCTAAGTGCTCGTTCCGAGGGCTGCGGGGACAGCAGGTCACCGAGCTCGCGCTTCGCCGTCTGGTACCGACTGCGCGCCGTTGACGGCGGGACGGAGACGATCTGAGCTGCCTCGCTGAGAGAGAAGCCGTCCCAGTGCACCAGTCGCACGAGCTCTGCGAGCTCTGGAGCGAGCTTGTCCAGAGCTGCCCGTACGTCGAGGGCGATGTCGGAGGGTTCTGCGATCACGACGGTGGGGTCGATGGTGCCGCGGAGCTTCTCGGCGAGGAGGTCTTGGCGCCGGCGGGTCCTGCTGGTGTTCAGGACGACGTTCCGCGCGACCCCGAACAGCCAGAGGCGGGCGTCCTCGTCTGGCAGGGGCATGGATGACGATCGGCGCCACGCGATCGTCATTGTCTCGGAGAGCGCGTCGGGAGCGTCGTCGGCGCCGACTCGGCGTTCGAGGTAGTTCAGAAGGTCACGGGCTGTGGCGTCGAGGATCGTGACCACGCGATCGGCTCGGGTGTCGCGGCGGCTCACTGGGTGCGGTCTGCCTGGGTGAGGTCTGCGCAGTCGTCCTGGCTTCCGAAGGAGAGATCCGATCCGGTGACGGGATCGACCACTCCTCGATCTTCGAGCTCGTCCCAGACGACGTTGATGATCGCGCCCTCCACGGCTTGGCGGTACAGCTCATCTTCGGAGTACAACTCGGTCGCGGGCACCACGGTGTCGCCGTCGTCGCCGCGGACGGTCACGTCCCGGGCGACGATCCGAGCAAGCTCGCCGTCGACGTCCGCGAGGGCGAGCACGTCGGTGGTGCGAAGCACGTCCTGCATCTCCTTGATGTCCTCCGGGTCGCCTTCCTTGGCGACGCTTCGGAGCTCGCATTCTCTTCCGCTGGGCAGGGTGAAGTGGACAACGGAATCCGGATTCGCCACCCACGGCTCCCACCCCGAGAGCGTCGCTGCCGCTGCTGCACCCGTGCCGCCCAGCGTGAGAGCGACGACGGTCCCGATCACGAGCGCACGAGGCGTCGCCTGTCGCCTGCCGCGTCGCGCGTTCCACTCCGCTCCGCGAATCATCTCTCGAAGAGAGGAGTCGGAGACGGCTTCCGCCAGTGGGGTCGGCGGCGCCGATTCGTCCAGGAGCGCGTTCATCGCCCGATCGCTGCCCGCGTCGTGAGGTTCGGTGGTCATGATCTGCTCCTGTGCGCTCGAGTGGCCTTCACTCTGTACATGTCCGGCAGGACCCCGAATTGACGACGCGACGATGGAATCAGTCGAGAGTCTGTCCCGTAAGGGGATGGCCATCTGACGGAGCTAGACCTCGGCTTGGAGTTCCGACTTCAGCTGTTGTCGAAGTCGCGCGTATCGGGTCCGGATCGTGGAGGGGTTTTTCTCGAGGATGCGTGCGGCTTCTTCGAGGGTGAAGCCTTCCCAGTGGACCAAGCCGATGATGTCGCGATCAACGGCGGGCAACCTCTCGATGAGGTGGTGGAGGTGCGCGCTGATGTCGTCCAGCTGGTCGTGGGCCGGGTTGTGAACGACAATCTGGTCTCGGAGGCGGTCAACGAGGCTGGTTCGGCGGCGATTCGAGCGGTGGTGAGTAGCGAGGACTCGGCGTGCGACCCCGTAGATCCAGAGCGTCCCTTCGTTGCCGGCGGGTACGTCTTTCGCGCGGCGCCAGACGGTGAGCATGGTCTCGCTGAGGAGGTCGGGGGCGTCATCCAGGGGAGCTCGGCGGGAGAAGTAGCGCAGTAGCGGTTCCGCCTGGGCGAGAAGCAGGAGCTCCACCCGTCTGGCGCGCTCGTCGTCGCCTCGCCGCGTCGAGGAGGCTTTCGATGACAGCTGGTCGTCCAGGGTCACCGCAGTTCTCCTTCGCAGTCGGATTCGGCTCCGCTCAGCATGTCCTCGGGCACCAGTTCGTCGGGGACTTCGGCCCAGATCACCGTGGTCAGAGCCGCCCCGAACGAGAACTTGTCGAGGTTGGCCTGCGTGAGGCCGGCGGCCTCTTCGCTGTTCCGTGGGATGTAGGGATGTGCGAGGGCTTCTTCGTAGACGCGCTGGCCGATCCCTGACCAGTCGTGCTCAGCGATGAAGTCCTTTACCGCTGCCGGGTCGCTCGTGCCGCCGATGCCGGCCTCGACCGCGTAGTGACAGCTGACCTGTCGACCCGAGTCGGTCGTGTAGTTGATCGGGACGATCGCGTCCGCATCGAATCCCACGGTGAAGACGACGGCCCCGGCTGTCGTCGCGGCGAGGACACCGATCACGGGGAGGATTAGAAGCGGGCGACGCCACCACGGACGCCGTGGTGTCGCGCTCTCCGCGGTGGCAGACACCAGGTCCTCAATAACAGTGCGAGACGCGAGCCCACCTATCGGACTACGTCCCGAGCGGGCCAGGAACTCATCGAATCCGTCGTCGTCCATCGTTTCCTCCTCGAGCAGACCTTGCTCTTCACTATGGACATGGCCGGTCGGGCGCGGAACGTCTCAGGAACGCCGTCCAAGTTCTAAATGGTTGGCTTCCGCCGCGCGGCCGACGTCCCGTATGGGGATGGTTGGCCGGGCGCCTAGACGTCTGCGGGCAGCGGTATCGTCCCGCGAAGCCTGTGGCGGTGAAGCTCGCACCGTCGATCATTACTCCGACGTTCGGGCCGGAGGACATCAGCGCGGGATGTTCCTACTGCGCTCGGAACTGGCGCTGGTCGCTGCAGTAGCAGTGATGGCCGCGAGCGGCTGTCCTGCGGAACGCTGCCGCCCGCGCCCGCGCGCGGCGCATCCCGCGCGCCGGGCTGGTGCGGGGAACGGCCCTCCCGCAGACGCCAACTTGCAGCTCGCTGCCACGAACACTGTCCCACTGATGATCTTCGAAGGGCATGCGTGTCCCGCTGCCAAGCCCGGGTGTCGGCAACACCCAGGGTTGTATTGCCGAGCTATGCGGAGTAGACCTAGACGTGCACGACGACCGCTCACAAGGGGTGAGCGCGGGGACTTGGATGAAGGTCGTAATAGTCATGCACACCTCACGAAATCGGTCCGCTGGCAAAATCGCCACGGTGTTCGTTGCGCTCGTCCTGGGTACGGTTGTCGCACCTGCCGCTGCGTTGCGGAAATTCCCGGTTCGGACTGAATCACATCATCGCTCGCGGCCACTTTGACGCGGACACCAACTTCGATATTCAGCAGACACTCAGCTATGGCCTCTACGCACCCGGGAGCTCAGGCTCTAAGACGCTCTACGACGCGAACTGCACACCCGTCTACTTCGTTCTCTTCGGATATAACGCCTACAACGGCTCCGATGCCCTCGCTAACCCCATCGGCATCGTCAACGCCTACAAAATCGACAGCACCATAAACACCCGATCTACCAGCAGCACCACCGCCGCACCCATCATCCAACCGCCCTACGGGACCGGATGCCCCGTCTACACCCCGATCGAGAACGATTGACCGACACCCGCGACCTCGCCGACGTCGTGGGGTGGATGCGCCGCCACTACTCCACCCCGTACGACGTCATCGCGGCTACCGCAACCCACAGCTCAAACGGATGGAGCGTTGACACAACCATTCGAGCTACACCCACCTCCACTGACGAGGTAGTGAATCTCGACCAGTGGGACCCTGCCGCAATCGATTCCCTGACCACCGGAGGCGACCTTGCAGTCGAAGCCTTCGCGCTAATCTTGCACGCCAACCTCATCGAATGGTGGGATACGGAACGACCGAAAACGTCGACGCGATACTGAACCACTAAACAATGTGACGAATCAAGCATAAGATCCGAGCAGACACCCCCTGCGAGGCGACGGACGGAAAGCAGCTGATTGCTCCGTTGAGCGGCTCTTCACCGGCACGCCGACAGCATCACGGGCCGCCGACCGACTCGACCCTTCCCTCGGCAGCTCCCAGAACCGCGCCACCCCGGGCACGCTGCTTCAACTTCGATCCCATCGCCAACACTCCGACTCACGGTGGTATTGCAACGACCGGCTGAACCCAAGTCCCCCTAACGGACACCTCCGGAGTAGATGAGGACAGCCGCTCCGGCGTCGAGGAGCCTCTCCGGCCCCTGTTCGATGCGCGAGGATTTGGACATGCGTACCGATAGGGAATCGCTCTCCGCGTCGAGCGGGAGCCTCGCGCCCGCAGCGCGAGGCTCCTCTGACCCGGCCCGGCTCGAACGGGCTGCCACCCTCACCGTGCTGCGGGCAGGACACCCCCTTACTGGATTAGGGGTGCCTTGGGCGGGCGCATTCGACGGTAGTGCGGCGCGAGCCTCGGAGGGCTAGTGCGTCGATGCGTCCGGCGTCCGATGAGGGGTGGTCGACCGGCCATCGGCAGTCTGTCGTCACAGTTGGCGTCGTGCGTGCTTCGAGCGTGCGGCCCAGTCGTACGGCAGGTCCTGGGGAGGTCGATCGCCGACGACGGCCGAGAGTGCTCTGAGGTAGTGGTCACCGGTCCGGACGAGGGCGATGGTTCGGGGTCGGTAGCCGAGCGGCCGTTCATGCCAGATCGCTTTCGCGTCCACTTCCCAGAGGGAGAGCCAGTTGCGCGTGAGTGCGTAGGGGACGCCCACCCACATCGCGCTGTACTTCTTGCGGCGTTCGATGCTGACCAGGTTCTTCGGGTCGAGGAAGGTGGCCAGCAGCCCCGAGGTTGTGTCCAGATCGATCGCGGGGCGATCGGCTGGCGGGCGAGGGGGCCACTCCGGTCGGGTGCGCGAGAATCGTGCTTCCCAGGATCGACTCGGTCGCGCCCGCTCGATCTCCGCGAGACGGACGGCGGCGTACCCGTCGAAGAAGCCGCCGGTCATCGTCTCCGCGAGGAGCGCCCACTTCCGACCCACACCGACGACAAACCCGTCGATCGACCATCGGTTCCCGAACGCGAAACGGACCGTGACGTGCGTCTGGTCGCGCTGCGCGGTGGTCAGCAGTGCTTGGATCTCCTTCGTAGAGGACACCAGCACAGTCTGCCGACTGAGATGAGCCGTCGCTTAGCCGGCTGCGCTCGGCCGCGCCATCCCGGATGGGGATCGCTCACCGGAACGCTGGGCTCGAGTCGCGATGGCGCCTTTTGGGCCGGCGGCGATGTCATCCTTCCTGCGTTGTCGGGAGGATGATCGTCAGGGTGACCCCAACGAAGCGCCGTCTGCGGATCTCGAACGTGCAGTTCGTGTTCGCGATCGCCTGCTGTCGCGTCATGCTCGTGCTTGCACTTCTGAACGGCAACTTTCAGTGGGCCCTGCTCGTCCTGGCGGGTGCAGCCATCGGCATCGTCTACAACTTCTGGAGCACCGAGTCGGCGCCCCGAGCCGTGACCGACTCGCGCTCTCGCGAGTACTCGATCAACGTTCCCGCTCGTCGCCTCGAACGCGACCGGCCGCATGCAGCCCTGGTCACGAAGGGACCCTACAGCGGTGAGTACGCGATCATCTCTCGTGACGACGACTGCTGGTCCGTCATCGTCGCGCCGCGAAAGCTGATCGCCCGACGTCCGAGCGCCGGCTTCTATGACCTCTCCGATACTGCCCTCGACGACCTGCTCCACGAACTAGGTGCAGCCGTCATCCGGTCGGGCTTCCACGCCGACCGAGTGCTCGATGGGTTCGGACTCTGACCCTCTGCAGCACGAGGACCCCGTAGTTCTCGTACCAGCGTTCTGTTCGACCGGAACACCGTCCCGCATGGGGATCGTTCACCGGGTCTGCTGCAAGGGAGAGCGGTCAGATCGATCCGAGTCAAGGGGACGCGCCGTCAGCTGGCGGGGGAGACGTCCGGTGCGACGGTTTCCGGGAAATCTGCTGGTGTGTGCGCCGTCTCGTGGGTGAGGGTGTCGACTGACCAGGTGCCCGCGTGCAGCCGTAGCGTCGCCTCCTGGGGGAAGGAATAGGCGTACTCCGGAGCCGCTTCGCCGGTCTCGTACGGACTCCGCTGAAGGGTGGTGCTCTCGGTGAACGTCACCGTGGCCGAGTCGCCCGTGATCTGCACCGAGTTCAGCGCCACCTGGGTCTCGAACGCGGTGAAGGATTCCCCGAGCTCGAGGTAGTGGTCCCGCTGAGCGCGCAGTCGGGCGTCGTCCTCCATGACCGCAGCAAGTCGTTTCGGCGTCGAGGTCGACTCCGGGACGCCGAGGCCGGTGAGCTGCGGCGATCCCTCGACCAGGCTCTGAGCGTTCCGGTGCTCGAGGTCTGCGATTACTGCCGTCGAGATCGCCTCGTTTTGCGACGACGAGGACGCGAGGCCGACGACCACCGCTGCACCGACTCCCGCAACGCACACAGCGCTCAGGGCTATGACAAGCACTCTGGCAGGACGCACGGCTCTCTCCTCACGGGAAGCCGATGACCGGCTGCCGCGAGCATATCGACCACGACGGGACTCTCGCCGCCAAGAAACCTTCCGATCGGCAGCGTCCTGGCCCCCGTGTGTAGCAGCGGGAGGACCGGCATTCCGGCCGTCCCGAAAGAAGATGGTTCACCGGCACGCAGGGTTCTAGTTTTCCTTGACTCTGCGACCCGCGCCGCGCCCGTCTCCGCCGGCAATCCAGTCGTTGACCGCTCGAGCTACGTGAGTGTTGTGACTTGCGGCCCATGAGGGATCGTTGGATGCGGACGTGAAGGCGATCATCGGTGTGTGCCGGATGCGGCCGTGACGGTCGCGCCAGTGCAGGACCATCAAGCCGGCTTCTTGGCGCACTCGGATGGTCTGGTCGCGAGGGACGCGTCGGGACCACCAGACCCCGTGGACGGTGAGGTCGTTCTCTCGCAGGCTGACACCGCTGAAAACAACCCACCGCGCAGCGAGCGATATGACGACCGCGAAGATGACGATGAAGACCAGCTGCTCGTCCAGCGCGAGGCCGGGCTTCCATACTGTCGCTGCCGGCACGCAGATCAGAGCTGCGGGCAGGAGTATGCCGAAACGGAGCTGGATATTCGGGCGAAACCGCACGAGCGCTGATTTTAGGGGGCGCCCGCCCGTTCGTCGTTCCGTATAGGGATCGTTCAGTGGCCGGTGAGCGGGCGGGTACTGCTCTCGGCCGCGCTGTGCGTCGCGGCCCAGAGCAGGGCGGCGCCGGCGGCCCCCGTCGGTCTGTCGCGTGAGGCGTCAGCGAAGTCTCCGTTTCTCGACTGCACCCGCCACAGGCCGCGTGTCCACAGCGCGTGACGCCGCGGTTGCGGATTCCGGCTAGCAGCTAGCGAACGCCGCGGGCACGCTCGTAGCACCGGTAGAGCACGATCGCGCCGACGGCTGACACGACGAGTCCGATCAGAAAGCCCACGAGCAGGACCGGGCTGAGGTGGCCCCCGGTCTGATCCAGGTCCGCACGAACGCCGGCCTGAAACCCCGACACCGAGCAGAGGAAGGCGATCACGACACCCGACGCGAGCAGGCTCACGCCCTTGAGCACTTCCACCCTGACCACCCCCGGTCGTGAAGCTACCGCAGAGTGTTCCACCCCGCGACCGCCTCGTCCAGTATGAGGATCGTTCACCGAACGCTCCTCTGCGATTGCTGGAACCCGTTCCGGTCGTCAGTTGCTGTCGAGTGGTGAACCGGGAAGTCCTGGCGCCGGTAGCCAGTCCGAAAATCTCGCTCGCAGGTCTTCCTGCTGTCGCTCGTCCTTGAGGAAGACGTCGACGCCTCCGTCGTAGGGGGCGAAGAGCCAGCTAGCGGTGGCGTCGGTGACGGCGACGTGCGCTTCCTCGTTCGAGACGGCGCGGAACAGTGGCTCGAGTTCTTCGGGTCGGTGTGGCCCGAAGCTGATCGTCAGAGCCGGTAGATCGTAGAGGTCCTCGTCGTGCACGGAGCTTCTCCAGTGGACGGCATCGGGAAGAAGAGCTTCGATCCACGGAGTCCGGGCGAGGTCGTCTTGATCCCATTCCTGCGCAATGACGAGCAGAGAGGCTGCAGAATCGCCCGCGACCTCGGTCAGCAAGGTGACGTAGCGATCGAGAACCGTCTGCATCTCCTCCGGGCTCTCGGGGTACTGCTTCGACTTCGGAAGAGTGTGAAATCTCCTCCAGCGGTCAGCCCCGGAGTCGAGCGCGCGCATGTGCCATCCGATTGGCGCCACGTCATCGCCCCACTCGGCTCGCCAGCGTTTCTCGAAGGCCCTGATTTGTGAATTCACGCGGTGATCGTCGCACGATTCTGTCGGGGAGAGAGCCGGCGTACCGGCCGTCCCGTATGGGGATCTCCATGCGGGACGGCCTGGTCGGCCCCGGATGGACGTGGGGCGCCAGTTGAGGTTCGGGAGTCGCGAGAGCACGGCACCTTGACCGTCTCGGGAACTTCTAATCGTTACCGGCACCGCACCGCGACCGTGCTTAGCTGACCGGTATGAGCTGGAATCGGTCACGAGCGTATGGATCAAGCGCCGCCGTTCTTCTCATCGCCCTGTGCGTCAACGGCTGCGCGCCAGGCGTCAACGGCAACAGTGGATCTGCGGCCTGCGCTGCACCGACGATCGAGCTTCAAGAGTCTTCCCTGCATCCCGGCGGGGTAGTGCAGTTCTCCGTTGACGGGTTGATCGAAGACTGCGAAGACACCGGCGGCGGACTCTCCCCAGCCGCATCAGACACCATCATCAGCATCACTCCGACAGCGGATGGCAATCGTGTCCTTCTCGGCCGATCCAAGCCCGAGCCGCCCAGTGCGACCGTCAGCGGATCCTTCGACCTACCGACTGACCTCGCTGTGGGCCCGGCCCTCCTCGCTGTCGAAGGTGGACTCGGCGCCGAACTTCTCGTCACCATCACTTCCGAACCTCCTGCCTGAGCAACAAGGCAAAGTGCGAGAACCTCGCCACAGAGCGCCGTCGATCGCAGGGCCCCGAGCTCAAAAGCCTGTGTTGAGTGCCCGCGTTCTATGCTGACCGCGTGGATGTCACCGACGCATGGGGCCGGCTCGTTGACGCACTCCGGGTGGAGGCGCCGATCACTCTTGCCGCGCTGCGGCCCGGAGCGCGGCCGGAGGAGATCGCGGTCGCGGAGCAACGGACCGGAGTGTCCTGGCCGGACTCCTATCGGGAGTGGTTCGCCTGCGTGAACGGCTCGACGCAGACTCCGGAGACGTGGGGAGAGGCAGGGTTCCTCCTTCCCGGCTTCACGCTCTTTTCCCTTGATGACGTCGTGAGCCAGCACGCAATGTTTCTGGACTCGTGGGAACGGCCGGATGATGCCGACGCCGCGAGCTTCTACGCAACGCCACCGATCGAAGCGGGGATGGTTGCGAACACGTTCCTGCCCTCATTCCTGCCGTTCGCCGGGCTGGACGGGTACCTGCTCTTCTGCGACGCACGTCCCGGCGCAGCCCACGGCTGCATAGCGGAGTTCGCGGCCGAGAATGCGGACACGGGCGGAACGCTGTACCCGAACCTCGCCTCACTGCTCGACGCGCTCACCGCCGCCGTCGTCGGCCGCACGCACTTCCTCCACTTCAGCCCGGTCGTGACCGCCGGGCGGCTTGAGTGGCCGCTCGACGATGACGAAGTGCTGCCGGCGGTCGACGCCGATCTGCTGCCTCCGCCCTCAACAGTCCCGCTCGTGGAGGAGTCACCCCGACCACGCGATGACGACGACGGCTACCTGGTCGTCACGCTCGGAGTCCCCAGTGAGGCCACCGGTCGAACAGGCGAAGAGCTGCGCCCGTAGCTTGAGCACCTGCGCGGCCGTCGTCGTCATCGCGCTCCGCACCCGGTCGACATCGCGCCATCGGGCTTTGCAACCCGAGGCATCCGCGAACAACGGTTTGACGATCCCCTGCAGAAACGGTTCCGCCGCGCTCGCGTCGATTGTGCAGGCGACCTCGAGAAACAACAGGTGCTCGGTGTCGCGTCTGCGTGTACCGGTGAACTATCTCTCAGCGGGTCGCTGTGATCCGTGCGACCGGACGTCAGAAACGACGTTCGCGGCGCCAGAGGATGGCACCCGATGCGGCGATCACAGCACCGGCTACGGCGATCAACCAGCCGCCTGCCTGGCCCGTCGTCACGACGCCGATGCCACAGAGTGTGATGAAGACGCCACCTCCGGTGATGAGTTGGCCCTGGGTGAAGATCACACCCACTGCTTACCAGAGCGTACGAGGTCGCGCTCGCTCTAGCGGGAGCCGGTCGAGGCGCTGTCCCACAGGGGGATCGGTGACCAAGCGATCCACCGCCTCCGTGTGGCCACCTATGCGACGACCCCGACTCCAGAGCTGCGGCGCTCCATCAGGAGCGCGGTCTCATGCGCCGTCGCGACGCCGCTGTCGCCGTCGCACGAGAACGATTGCGGCATTCACGACGAACAACGTCAGACAGGAAATCGCGCCACTCGCGCCGTTGAGGTCCGTCGTGAGCTCGAGGACCACGAACGCGACGGCAGCGGCGAGGTAAACGCACGCGGCGCTGGTGAACACGCGAATCTGTACTGCGTCGTTTCGCCGCTCCTCGTCACTGCTCATGAATGAGACCTTCCCACACCTACTCGTTGGAGAGCGTGACGAGATCCCGAGCTCCGAGCCACGGGAACTGCGTACCGATAGGGGATCGTTCACCGGACGCTTCAGCGCTACGGCCAGTGAACGGAGGTGGCGAAGGCGGCCGGCCCGAGGGACCACTCGCCTTCGCCATCGGTCGAGGCTCACCGGATAATCGTGGGTGCGTTTCTACGAGAACGAAGGGTCTGAAATTGTGACCGAGAACGTGATCGCGAGGGGTGCTCCTTCGCATGACAGTGGTCTCAGCGATGGTCTCCCTCCGTTTCAATCTGCCCGGTGGTCAAGCTGGTTGCCGAGCGGAAGCCTGAGCGTGCTGATCGAGTACTGTCTAAGACGGCATAGAAGTTTTGTGGAGAGTGATGATGGTAACGACGTCGACAAAGAACAAGAGATGGAATGCATGGGCTGGGACGCGCCGAGACCTTCGGTCGTTGCTGGAACTCCTGGACAGGCTCATAGCAACGGCTCGGGATGATGCAGTCGAGAATGACCTCGCGTGGCCGAAGTCGCGTCTATCGAGTGCAGAAAATGAACTTGATCGAGCTGGCAAAACTCTTGAAGCAGACGAACAGCGCGTTGCAAAAGAAGTTGATGATCGCCCGGCGGGGACTGGAGAAGAATCCACATACTTAACCTATTTAGAAAAGGAAGTAGCTTTCTCGAAAAAGAAAGTCGAAGTTAATATCGAGCAAGTTGACGCCGCGGAGAAGGCCCTCGCAGAGGCTCGAATCGCCGCGGTCGAGAAGCACTCGATAAGTGTGAGAATGTATACTTCCACCGGAAGTGTCGATCATCAGGGTGACACGGAAATGCTCGCCGGGAAATTTGATTCTCGTACTCTTGGAGATTTTCTGCTCAAAGCTCCTGATTATTACGGGAGTAGCGCGAAAATACACATCGAAGTCACTCGCGCCGGCTTGAGACTTTCGGTCGCTGGCCCGGAGGATTGGACAACATCCGCGTTTGCGGCCGTCTCTGAGGAAATATCAAAATCGGTCGCCTGGTGGAGTGGTATCCGTGGAACTTGGGGTGCTCTGGGTGTGGTCGCCGCTACTTCAGTTCTTGGCACAGCGATAACTAACGCCATAGGCTTCAATAATCTCACAAATATTGTTGCAAGCATTGTAGTATGGCTTGTCGTGATGAGTTCTGGGATCTGGGGGCGATTCGCTATTCAGAACTTAGTACCTCCGTTCGAGGTTACAGACGGCGGGTCTAAGCCTCGAGGCGCTTCGGCAATGGGTGTTCTTGGCGTGCTATCGGTGGAAGTTGTGGTGGGAGTTCTGATCAACATCTACGTTGAGGGGGTGGGGCCGACGTATAGAGCCGAATACGCTGCGGATCCCTCTTGGTGGCGCTTTAGGAATACGTTGCACATTTTTGCAGACCCCTGCTAATGATGGGGTCGTCAGGTGCTAGCTGAGGTTCGACTTGAAGTGCGCCAACGCTCAAACCTTGGGTGGAAAAAGAAGCTAAGACGGGCCTAGTGATTCCTGGACGGGAGTCGTCGGTGGTCACCGCAGTCGTTCCGTAGGAGGGTAGTTCGTTGGTTCGACTGGTCCAGGGCGCGAGGTTACAGGCGGGTCCGCCTTGGGCGCTGATGCCGGGGTACTGCGAGAGCCTGTTGGGCGGCGAGGATGAAAGAGGCTTCCGCGCGCTGTTGCGCTTGCTTGTCATCCGCCTCATAGGCAAGCTGCATGTCTATCGCCTGCTGTGCGACCGAGGCAGGACCTAAGACAAGGATCGGAGCGAGTTCTGCCGCAACCGTACCAAACAGCGCATCTGCCTCAGCCTGAAGCTTCGCCAAGTCCGCTGCCGCGCTCTCGTCGATCTTGTTGGCGCTGAGTAGACGCGCGGCAACCTTGTTCTGCTTCGACGTGTTGAGGTCGAAGCCTTTTATGAGGGTGTATGCGCGAATGAACGCTTCGTGCCGACGTTCTCGGAGCCACCGCTTGTGTTCACGCTTACCCTCAACCGCGGCGCCCGCCAACCCAGCGAGAGCGGCAAGCAGGGCGCCCCCGAAAATCGCCAATAATGCCTGAAGAGTCGGGTCGAGCGCCGAGGCAGTCGAGATCTCCGTGAGCGTGTTCAAGATCCGTGAAGCCACGCGCCCATTCTGCCTCCCGCTTCGACCACCGTGGTCCACGCGCCCGTTAGCGGGTCGTTCACCGGTCGCTTGAGGCGCCGATGCTTGTTCCGTCTCCCACAGCGCGGCAGGTCCGGTCAGCTCGTGGGGAGAGGTGTCGGAGATGCGGTGGTGTGCTTCGAGCTGGCGACCCATGCTTCGCCATCCCAGCTGATCCACACTTCGCACGCACTGCGCGCGGCGGCTCCAGAGCGGGATGCGCCGGCGAGGTAAGCGTGGGCAGAGGTCGGCACGAGCTCATCGAACACGTCGAACTGCGTATCCGTCGCTGATACGTCAGCACAGGAATCGAGGATCCCGGAAGCCTGTTCCTCCGACGTCGCGCCAGCGGCAGCACGGATCGCTTCGACATCCCCGGTCAGAACGCCCGGCTCGAGAGCCGTGAGCGTGGAGCGCGCGGAGCCGGCGGGTGGTAGCGAGCTCTGCGCGGTCAGCAGGAGGGCAGCTGCACCTGCTGCTGTGATCACGAGCGCTGCTGCGCAAGCAAGGACCACGAGGCGACGTTGATTCATGTCCACAGTGAACCGCATCACCGGTCGGGGCGGATCACGTCTCGAAGGTGATCGCTGAGCGGGCGTCCGATAGGGGTACCCCAACTAGATGGTCTCGTGTGAACGTCGAGCCGTGAGCGAAGGCGGCCTCCTGCGGGGTGCGCAGGCGGGGCGATGCGCCGGGGATGCTCGGCGTCGCGATGGTGGAAGACTTCTCTTACCGCCCCCGATGGAGGAACCGATGACGAGCTACCTCGTGAGCTATGACCTCTCTGCACCGGGACGTAATTATGACGAGCTCATCGCTCATCTGAAGCACACGCTCGAGAGCACATGGGTCGTCGTCACAGACATGACCAGCAACGAGGTGAGGGACGCTGCCACGAAGTACGTCGATGCCAACGACAAGCTCCTCGTACTGAAGCTCAGCGGCGCGGGTAGCTGGCGTGGGCTGAGGGCGTCAACCACTGAGTGGCTCAAGAAGCACCTCTGAGCCGACCTGCCGGCCGCAGGGCGGCACGTGGGTACAACGGTGGTGTCGCGGGCACGGCGGAGGGCCGGCCGAGTTGAGCGCTCGGCCGGCCCTGATCTGCTGGCTGGTGTGGTGTCGGGTTAGAAGCGGCAGCGCCAGCCGCTGGCGCTGGTGTTGACGGTGACGGCGACCGCTCGGGAGTTGTATTGCTGCTGGCAGGCGACGGCGACGTTGACGCCGACGAGGCCGTAGCGGGTGCCGCAGCGCCAGCCGTCGTAGCGGTTGTTGATGTTGGTGGCCTGGCTGGGTGCGAGGGTGCCGCTGCTGACGTTCCTGGCGCAGTAGTTGGCGATGTTGACGCCGTAGTCGGCTGCGAGAGCGGGAGTTGCGGTGGCGACTGAGAGACCACCTGCGAGCGCGAGTGCTGCGCCCAGTGAGGCCAGACGTCGGGAAACTTTCATGGGTGTTACCTCCTCGATGAGCCGGCGATCTGCCGTCGACGTGACGGTGACAGGCGTGGGGCGGTTCTGGGGTCCTCGTTGGAAGAACCGTCATTTCCGGAAAAGCTGGAGAATCAGCTGCATCGAAGCGAGCGGAGCGTGGGTGGCGTGGGACGGGTCCTGGTGCTCTGACCAGGTGTGTCGATGTCGACCCGGCCGGCCTTGAATGGGCGTTCCTGAGTGATCGGATGAGAGCTGCGCTGGTTCCGGTCCGTTCAGTCAGGTGCAGAGTGCGTCGCCAACGTCGATGGTGTCGCCGTTGAGGGTGATGTTCCCGTGCGCGCAGATGCGTGTGTCGGCGTCTGACCGGACGATGAGGGCGGTGTAGGCGCTTTGGACTCCTTCGACTGTGGATTCCTGTCGGTGGTTGTCGCGGTCAGCGCTCTGTGGGTAGATCTCGATGTGGACGCTGTTGTTGAAGCTCTGGTTGTCGTATCGCGTGATCCGACCCCATGCGGCTTGGCAGCGATCTGACCACATGACTTCGAGTAGGACGCTCTCGTTGCGTGTCTCCGATGCGGCCGGTCGGGCGTCGTCCAGGCAGGAGGTCGCTGCGGGGTCGACGCCGTTCTCGACGGGAAGCATCGACGGGCTTCCCGGATCCGGCTCGGTGGCAGCAACTGCCTCGGGGCGATCAACAAGGGCAGTGATGCCGGTCGCGACTGCGGCTCCCGCCCCGAACGCTACGACAGCGAGAACCACAGCCCCGCGAAGAGTCAACGCGTGCTGTGGCTGCGGACCGGCGGTCGGTGGCGCCGGCTCATCGGGCGCCGAGCGCGTCTTGGTGGTGGGGGACGCTAGTAGGGTGCGCCGGTCCAGCCACGCGGACGGGTCCTCGCCAAGTGCGCGGACGAGGCAATCGAGAGTCCGTTCGGACGGCAGCTGCTTGCCCTTGAACGCGTCTGACAGCGACGACTTCGAGACTCCCGTCAGCTGCTCCAGGTGGACGAGCGTCGGACTTTCCGCTCTCAGACGTAGCCGACGAAGATCAGCAGCCAGGAGGTCGACCCCAGAGACTTGCTGCGAAGAGCCCTCTTCTTGCACCTGCGGCCTTCCTGACCCGATCACACGCTCAGCGTGGAAGTCCAAGGTACCGTCGGATCCGGCGAGCCGTGGAGTCGTCAACATGCGATTCAAGGTCGGTAGTGAGTGGTGAACGTGATCGAGGACATGGTGCGCAGCATCGCTGAGGCGCCTGGCGCGGTGATCGGCGCTGCGGCGGTAGGCGTGGTGGGTTTCGTCTTCTACCGATTGAACAAGCTGCTGGATCGGCGGGCTGATCGTAAGGCTGCCGACGCAGCGAGGACTCCGAAGGCGAGTGCCGCGAATCGTCGCGCCAGACAGCGCTTCTTGAACCGAATGGCGACGAGGCGAGTGCACCGGGACGGGCCGGCGCGATGGTTCGTGACGTACGAGCCGAACCTTGCCGCATACAGCCTCGAGCACCGCGGACCGGGACCAGTCCACGACCTCCGCGTCGACGTTTTCACCCGCGGCCGCCGACCACGGCCAGTAGGTGTCACGATCCCTGTGCCGGTGCTTCCCGCCGGGGTGCCCCTCACGTTTCGTCCCGGCGCGCCGAGCCGAGCTCGGATGTATGTCCTCGGACTCCGATGGGACGACGACTTCGGAGTTGAACAGTTCGAGCGCTTGCCGCTTTCCACCGCCGGCACGTTCTGAGCACGACACCCACTGCCTCATGGAGGTTGGGTCTGCCGCAACGGGACGCGTGCGCGGGTGCTGGCAATTGCTGTCGTTCCTCGCGGTCGCCTGTACGACTCTTCGCGCTATCGCGCCACTCGTGCAGACAACCGTAACCATTTAGATGTTCAGGGTCCCCTGCACGCGCGATGCGGGCGCCACTGAACCGTTCCGTACGGGATCGTCCTTCGGGTGTCCGTCCCGTAGGGGATCGACTGCCGGTCGTGAGCGCTGTCTGCTGGAAGAATCCAGCAGATGGACGAGTCAGAGCGGACCGAACTGGAGAGCCTTCGAAGTCGCGCGTACGGGCGAGACGCCACAGCGGGAATCGACGCCGAGGAGCGAGAGCGCCTGCGACTCCTCGAGGGGCGCGCGGAGCCCGCCGATCACACAGGAACCCTCAGTACGTCATCCGGCCAGCAATCAGCGGCGCGGGCGGACACGGAGTCATCAGGTGACGGATCGCATCAGGCGCCGGCGTCAATCGCGAGACGACTCGGCAGGGGAGGAATCGCCTTGTGGGCGGTGTCGATCGTCGCGACCGGACTGCTCGTATTCGCCGCGACTGTGTGGGCGACGGGCGATTGGGGACGTGAGGTCGGCGCGTTGCAACTGCGCGAGGTGGAGCAGGGGGCGGACAGTGGGTTCGGGGACGCCCTCACCACGGATGATTTCTACGGCCTCACCGTCATCCGAACTGAAGACAGCCAAGAGTTCTGTCTTCTCGTTTTCCCTACCGACTCGGCAGACGGAGGGCTGGCCTCGCGCGGCTGCACCGCCGGGTCTTTTCCCGCTGCCGTGCAGATGACCGTTGCCGAGGAGATGCCTGCGCAGCTCGTAGCCGAGTTCCGACAGGGCACTGGGCTCCGGTTCTCGCTCGACGGCGAGACAGTCAAGGTGCAATCGGATTCTCGCTGACCGCGCGCCGTCACGGAATCGGATACTGGCCGTTCACGACACTTAGAATGAGTGACCAGTTACGTGACTACTCTTTTCGGCGTGCCGGCCTGACAGCTCCATGTCACGTATTCGGCCGTATAAGTGACAGGGGTCCGCGATGCTCGTCGGGTACATGCGCGTCTCGAAGACCGATGGAACGCAGACGACAGATCCGCAGCGCGATGCGCTGCTCGCGGCCGGCGTCGATGACGCGCAGCTGTACGCCGACCTCGCGTCCGGCCGGAAGGATGATCGGCCGGGTCTGCTCTCGTGCCTGAAAGCGCTCCGTGAGGGCGACACGCTCGTGGTGTGGAAGCTCGACCGGCTCGGACGCGACCTTCACCACCTCGTGAATACCGTCCATGACCTCACCGCTCGCGGCATCGGACTGAAAGTGCTCACGGGGCAGGGGGCGGCGATCGACACGACCACCGCGGCCGGCAAGCTCGTCTTCGGGATCTTCGCGGCCCTCGCCGAGTTCGAGCGCGAGCTCATCTCCGAACGAACCATGGCGGGCCTCGCGTCAGCACGAGCACGCGGTCGGGTCGGAGGGCGCCCGTTCACCATGACGCCCGCCAAGGTGCGACTCGCGATGGCATCGATGGGCAAGCCGGAAACGAACATCGGCGCCCTCTGCAAAGAACTCGGCATCTCGCGCCAGACGCTCTACCGCCACGTCTCGCCAACCGGCGAAGTGCGGCCGGACGGCCTTCGCGTCCTCGGACGCAAGAGCACCTAGACGCAGCTCGCTGACACCGGCGTAGGCTCCAAATGACGGCTCCGGTAGTTGTGCAGACGACCTCGAAGATCTGTGCAGAGGACCTCGAGAACTGACAATGAGACCGGAATCTCGCGGCGCTGTTCGTCGCAATAGACCCGCCCGATGAAATGCCCGATGATGGGGCGTCAACTGACACACTGAGCGCATGGCAGCTCTCGTGGGATACGCCCGCGTCTCAACCGACAAGCAGGATGCGACCGCGCAGCGCGACGCACTCCGGGCGGCCGGCGTTCCATCCGATCGGATCTACGTCGATTCCGGTCTGACGGGCCGGAACCGCGAGCGTCCCGCGCTGCGGGAAGCGTTGGCGGCATGCGACGCCGGATCGACTCTGCTCGTGACGAAGCTCGACCGGCTCGCGCGGTCCATCACAGACGCTCGCGACATCGTTGATGAGCTGACCCGCCGCGGCGTGAAGCTCAGCATCGGGGGGTCGGTCCATGATCCGGAGGATCCGATCGGCCGGCTGCTGTTCAACGTGCTCGCGATGGTCGCGGAGTTCGAGGGGGACCTGATTCGCGCCCGCACGCGTGAGGGGATGAAGGTCGCGAAGGCCAAGGGGCGTCTGCGTGGCCGTCAGCCGAAGCTGTCGCCGAAGATCGAGGCGCATCTGGTCGCAGAGCATCGTGCCGGGAACTACACCGTTGCCGAGCTCGCGGCGGAGTTCAAGGTCGCGCGTTCGACGGTTTATCGGGCGGTGCAGCGGGCTGATGCGCGCGCCGCTGGGGCCGTCGCCCTGGCGCTGCCGACGGAGGGCGCGTGATGTCGGGGGCGGAGAGGGAACCTGCGCTGGTGCCGGGGAGGGTGGAAGTGCTGCCCGGGTGGTCTGCGCGTACACGTATTCTCAACACCGGGTGGGGAACGCTCGCCCAGGCGATCGCCTGGATCTGGCTCGTCATCGGGTTCGCGGTCCTTCCTCCGGGATCGCGTCTGCCCCTTTTCGTGCCGCTGGTGCTGTTCTTCGCCGCTCTCGCTTGGTCAATGATCTGTCTCGCGATCGGCACATCCAGGGTCACCGCTGAGAAGGAAGCCAGTTACACGACCCTGGGGTTCGGGCGCATCACGGTTCCTACGGTGGATTCGAGAACCGGTGTCATCCTGCGGGAGGCAGGCGAGCCGCATCTGGACTGGAAGACTGCGGCGCTACTTCGGCGACAAGCGAGGAACAAATGACCAATGCCGTGACCGTTTCTGCGATTCCTGCTCTCCGGGTTCGTTGGTTTCCGCTCGTGCTCGCGGTCGGTGCCGTCGTCGCGCAGCACTTCTTCGTTCTGAGCCGGAGCGGGTCATATTCGGTGGTCGCTGTCATCGATGGGGCTCTAGTGGTTTTGGCGGTGGGGCTCTTCCTCTGGGCGAGGGCGTCAGCCGGGCGCTCCGCGCGGAGGGTGGCGGAACTTGATCCCGGGACCTCGGGGGAGGCTTTCGCGTGCGTCTACCATCAGCACCTGCGGTCGCTGGTGAGGGGCTTGGACCCGGACGTCAGCATGGGGTCGTACCCGGTCGTTCACCTGGACGAGACCGGGCTGAGCATCCTGTCGCAGGCGAATGCGCGGCGGGTCACCTTCCCGTGGTCGCGAATCGCGTCCGTCCGGCCGACTCCGCTGCTCGACCGGTTCTTCACCCGGCGATCGATCGAGGTCGTCCTCGAGGAGGGCGGATCGGTCGTGCTCGCCCCCTACGGTGACCGTTCGTTCTTCGGTATGAAGGCCGCCGATGACGCGAGGTTCAGCGCGATCTGGACCGCGATCAGCTCGAGGTCCGTAGAGGGGCGGTCGGTCTGAGGCCCGGTTTGTGGTCGTAGGCGGACGTCATGAGCTTGTCGGAGGCGCCCGCGTCTCGACGGATAAGCAGGACGCGCAGGCGCAGCGCGACGCGCTGCTTGCGACCGGTGTGCCGGCGGAGCGGATCTACGTTGACGCCGGCCTCACCGGCAGCAACCGCGAGGGGCCCGCGCTGCGCGAGGACCTGGCGGCGTGCGACGCCGGCTCGACTCTGTTCGTGACGAAGCTCGACCGGCTCACCCGCTCGACCACCGACGCACGCGACGTCGTGGACGAGCTCGCGCGCAGGGGAGTGCGACTGAATATCGGCGGGTCGCTGCACGACCCGAACGACCCGATGGGCCGGCTGCTGTTCAACGTGCTGGCGATGATCGAGGAGTTCGAGGGCGACCTGATCCGGTCGCGCACGCGCGAGGGGATGCGGATCGCGAAGGCGAAGGGGCGCCTGCGCGGCCGCCAGCCGAAGCGCTTCCCGAAGATCGAGGCGCACCTGGTGGCGGAGTGCCGCTAGGGCAACTACATCGTGGCCGAGCTCTCGGAGCAGTTTGGGGCGACGCGCTCGGCGGTCTACCGGGCGGTCGAGCGCTCGAACATGACGGAGTTGCGCGCCGTCGACGTCACCCTTCCGCTCCCTGAGGGAGAGCAGTGAAGCCGAGTGCCCAACGGTCACTTGATGCGGCGCGTCTTCGAGGGCGGTCGTTGCGACCGACCGGCTCGCGGTGAGGCTCCTGGAGCCCCGAGCCGACCCGGATGAGGCGGGGGGCTCCCACGGCCCCGCTGCGCCTTTACAAAGGGCCTCCAGGCCGTCCGTCGACTCGTGAGGTCCGGAGGTTTCCTCCACCGTCTCCGGCGAAGAGGACTGCTGTGCAGTATCTCGAGTTCTCGTCGAATGGGCCGAGGTGTGCGGCCGGATTCCTAGCGCTCACGCCCAGACATGCGCGCGGAGACCCTGACCTGCGCAGCACGGTATCAGGCGACCCGCGGAGGTTTCCATCCGATGCGCCAGCGCTTACAGGTGGCGGCCTGGTGCGCCCGTCGAGGCGCCGGCCGGTCTGCCGGCCGTTGACTCGTCGGCCGGGTCCGGCACTCCACCGCCGAGGCGTCCGCCGCTCAGTCGAACCGCGCGCCCTCCGGCCGCGGCGGCAGCACGAACAGGATCAGCAGGAACACGTAGCCGGCGATCGGCACGAGGATCGCGAGGATCCACAGCCCGCTGCGGTTCACGTCGTGCAGTCGCCGCCAGATCAGCGAGAGCGACGGGAGGAACGTCGCCAGGGCGATCGCGCCCGCGGCGAGCGACACCCAGAATGTCTGGAACGGCGCGCCGCTCGGGTACGGGGTCAGCGTGAAGTCGAGGCGCCACGGACCGCCGTCGGCCAGCTGCAGGAGCGCGGTGAGGACGCTGCCGAGGAGGATGATCCACCAGTACTCGGCCCGGCTCGCCCTCCCGCGGAAGCGGAGGTAGTTGCCGAAGAAGCGGCGGAGCGCCGCCATCGGCGGAGCCCCGTAGTAGGGGAGGGTCAGCGGCGGCTCGAGGGTGCTCGGGCTCATCGGGTTCCGTCTCTCATCCCTCGACCGTATCCCCTGCTCCCCGCGCCGCCGCGTCGGCCGTGCGGACGACATCCCGGTGTTCGCGCCGGAGGAACGCCGCCGTGTCCACGAAGCCGGAGGCCGCCGTCTTCACAACGGAGGAAGATCGTTCCAGCTCGAGCGTGAACGCGCGGATCGGCATGCGCCGGAGCACTTTCTTCCTCCGTCATCAACACGATCAGCGGGTAGGAACCGCCTCCGCCCGCACCGCCGCCGTCGCCCGGGCGTCGACGATCAGGCTGACGACGAGCCCCACCGTGACGATGACGATCGCGACCCACGGCAGCACGTCGAGCCCGCTCGCGTCGATCGCCAGTCCGCCGACGACCGCGCCGCCGCCGATGCCGATGTTGAACGCCGTCGTCTGGAGCGCCGCGGCGAGGCTCCGCAGCTGGAAGGAGGAGGTGCGCAGCATCCGGGTCTGCAGCATCGCCGGGATGCCGCCGAACGCGATGTTCCAGATCACGGCGGCGACGACCACGGCCGTGGCGGCGCCGGTGCCCGCGGCGACGGCCAGGCCCGCGAGCGCCAGCACGACCGCGATCGCGGCGACCACGAAGCCCGAGCGGGGGAACCGGTCGGTCGCGAAGCCGGCCAGGACGAGTCCGACCGCCCCCGCGCCGCCGAACGCGAAGAGCACGAGCGGCACCGTGTCGGGGGCGAAGGAGGCGTTCTCGAGCCAGGGCGTGATGTAGGTCGAGAGGGTGTTCTGGCCGATCAGCACCAGCAGGATGACGACGCAGACCCCGATGATGCGGGGGAGCGTCCGGTCCTTCCGCGCCGGCAGGCGGATCTCGCCGGTCCGCAGCGGGATGTGGTGGTCGACCGCGGGCAGGAACTTCACCACGATCAGCGCGAGCACGAGCACGACGCCGCCGAGGATCGCGAAGGTGGGCCGCCAGCCGAACGCGTGCCCGAGCGCCGTGCCCAGGGGGACGCCGAGGACGAAGGCCGCGGAGCCGCCGCCCGCCGTGATCGCGGTCGCGCGGCCGAGCTGCTCCGGAGCGACGAGATGCGCGGAGTAGGCGGCGACGATCGCCCAGAAGAGGCCGTGGGCGAGCCCGCCGAGGATGCGGGCGCCGATGAGCAGCCCGAAGGTGGGGGCGAGCGCGGCGAGGACGTTGGCGACCGCGATGGTGCACAGCGCCACGAGGAGGAGGCTCTTGCGCGAGAAGCGCTGGGTCACCAGGGTCAGCGGAGTCGTCGCGACGACGACGGTCGCGGCGAAGATCGTGACGAGCTGGCCGGTGAGCGAGATGCTCACCCCGAGGTCGCGCGACATGTCGGGGATGAGCCCGGTCGGGAGGAACTCGCTCGTCACGGAGACGAAGACGGCGCCGGCGAGCGTGAGCAGGCCGATCCAGGGGAAGGCGGGGGCTTTCGCGGTGTCCTGAGGGTTCACGGTGTCCTGAGGTCGGGGGCGGGCTTGTGCGCCTCCGCCGACGCCGTGTTGATGATCGTGGCGCCCGCGGGCAGGTGCGGGAGGGCCGCGCGGATGATCCGGAACGGAG